>NZ_JAUBOZ010000001.1:63570-106429 GCF_036700475.1 Microcoleus sp. T2B6
TTTCTGTCTCAGCCGAAGTCGTCTCGGAATTAGGAATTTCCGAAACAGTCGGATTTTGAGTTTCAACTGCGGGGGAATTTTCGATTTCTGTCTCAGCCGAAGTCGTCTCGGAATTAGGAATTTCCGAAACAGTCGGATTTTGAGTTTCAACTGCGGGGGAATTTTCGATTTCTGTCTCAGCCGAAGTCGTTGTAGAAGTAGTATCTGGTTTTTTGTCTTCTAATTTAGTCTCAGTTTTTGGCGCAGCGTCAGCTATCAATTCTTTGCATTTCTCTGATGTACGCCAATCGGAGTTTTTGGCAATTACATCATCCATTGAAATGACTTTAGGGGTTGCACCTTTGAGCGAAAATATGATATCATTGTAATCAGCATCGCTCCCTTCTCCTATCCCCATATCTTCCATGACAAATATACTGCCGCCATTCGCAACACTGGCTATTTGTCCACGTTGAAAAGCATCGCTGGAATTAGCTGTAGCCATTGAGAATAAGGGCTTTTTGTCGCCGCCAATCGCTGGATTATTGTATGCTTCTTGTATTGTGCCGTTGGGAATTACGATGATACCAATTTCATCTCCTGGTGTCATTGCAAAGGTTTTGATTCCTCGGTATTCCCCGATATTGAAGTTATTTTCTCCATCGAAACTAGAGAATTTCGCTGCTTCTGTCCTGTCAGAAATGGCGATATAACCGAGTGAGGAGTTGCTTAAAGCGCGTCTGGCTGCTTCTTTGATAAATGCTTGGGAATCGGGAACAAATTCTTGCATTCCTGTGAGGCTGATAATTGCTAGTTCTCCTTGATACAAGCCTCCGTCTGATAGGTAATCGAACAAAATTTTACCTGTTTCGTCTGCTTGGAAAATGCCGGAGTCGAAAGAGATGTTATTGTGAGTTGCTGGCTTGGTTGTATCGCCTGTGATTGCGTCGGTTTGAGTTGTAGATGTTTGCGTTTTTTCAGGAATGCTGTTGGTTGTTGGTGGTGAATCTTGGTTGAGGATGAAGGCGTCTATCTCTGCTTGTTGGGGAGATATTTCAGGGCTTTTATCGAGGATTTGGTTGTTTGATGGTAATAGTTCAACGCTGGGGTTTGTGGAGGATGTTTCGTTAACAGTTAAAAGATTTTTCGGGGGAGAAGAGTAATCATTGGTAGAATTTGCTAGCGGCAAGTCTTCTACAATGTCGGTAATGAGAGAAATATTGGCAGTTGTTTGGGGGGTTGATGCTTCGATTAATAACATGATTTAAAGTTCTTTTTTTGATGATGAAAGTGACTAAAATTAGGCAGAACTTGAGGATGTTAATCTTGAAGTTTTCGCAAGCAAAGCGAGTCCAGATGATGCTGGAATTTTGTTTTTTTTATTGAGGACGCAAGCTGCGATATCGACAGGTGAAAACTTGCCGATGCGGCTCAAAAAAATTGATGGGATGGAATAATTGGGTTGTTTTATTGCTACCGGTAGATTTGAGAATATCAGTAACTTTTATCGATCGCAAGCGATGTTCGCCATCAGGAAGTAAACTTTATGGAAGCTTTAATCCACTTCCGTGTACTGAAGTGTCACGCTACGAATTTTGGGATGAGTGAGAGTTTGGGACTGGCGATCGCCCAACTAATTTCATGTTTTGTGTATAAAAAGTAACTTATATTTTTGCAAAAATACGCAAAACCCGATCGCAACAGTAAGGCTTTGGAAACTAGGTTGTACAGTCCAGGACGCAGACACACTATATGTAGTGTGGTGGGATTCCTAATAATTACTAACGACCAATTACTGAGGACTTCGCCTAAGTGAAGCCTAATATATGCCAAAATACGGACGAAATGTGCTATCTGTAGAAGACGAAAGCAGCCTTGACGAAATTTAAAGTCCCATGTTGAATGCGAACGGGAGCATATTGGCAGACAATCGATCGGCCGCGTCGCAGTGGGCGCAAGAAGCTTTAGGGCTTCCCGAAGTTCAAGTACAAGCGCGTTTGCGGGGAAATCACCTGCACATTTTGTGCGAAGCAGCGCAGTGTCCGTCTCAAGAATTGGTGACGGCGCGATTTACCAATGCCCTCGAACAAACGGATTTAACGCAACTGCTGCCCGATCGACCTAAAATTTACCAGTTGTTTCTGTGCGGCCGCAAAATCGGTTCCCGACAAAATGACTGGACAGTCCGGCTCGATTGCAGCAGTCCCAAGCGACAGCAACAGCCACAGCAACCGGAACCAAAAGTGGCCGAAGTGCCGCCGCCAGCGAGTTCCCCCGACGAACCGCCCGCAAGCCCTAAAAGAGGCGGATTTTTCGGCAAATTTAAGAATGACAACCAGAAACTCAAACAGACACCAAAACCGGTAGAAACAGCAGCCCACCCGCCACAAGTACGGGAAGAACTGGATTTTGACGCCGAAAGTCTGCCGATTGCCTCCCGGATTCAATACCCAGAAGCTTTTGAAACTTCCCCCGTGACGATCGACACTTCTGCTGCTGCGACGCGGCAAGCTTTTAGTTCCGCCGTTCCCCCGCAGCAGAAAGCGAACCGTGGCGCGGTGGCTTTGATTCAATCCCCCCAAGCTGACTCAGGCGAGGGCGATCGCGATGGAACATTAACGGTTTCGCCGGAAACGTTGGCGCGCCGGGGCTATCCAGATGCGATCGCCAGCTATCTCAGCGAAATCCTCGGGCCGATGGGAGTTTCGGTAAAAGTAAGCATTCGCGAAAAAGAACTCAAAAGCAGCCGAGAAACCCAGCCGATGAATGGGCCGGAAAATATCAAGCCCAAGGAACGCCGACTGCTGGTGCTGTGCGAGTCAGCTTATAGCCCCGACCCCTCATTGCTGGCCGAACCCATCGCCGGCAGGCTGCGGAAACTGCAACTAGAGGATTTCCGGGAAGCCGTAATCGCCAGCCAAGTCAGCGGCGAAGCGAAGCCGGACTGGCTGCTGCGGGTGGATTTGACTTCGCCGGACAAAATTCTCAAGGAATGGGCCAGGTGGGGAGACGTACAGTCGATCGCCAAACTGCTAAATCAACACTTGGCTGCATCGAGAGTCGAAGTGCGGGCTACCCTCAAAGAAGCAACCCTCCACCTGTTTTGCAGCAAAACTGCCAAAAAAGGACAAAACCCTAAACGGCAAGAATACCCCGACAAGCAGCAAACCACCGACGCGATCGCCCCTTTGTTAGCCTCCTTTGCGCCCCAAGGCATCCACGCAGCTACTATCTACGGCGTAGAACCAGCCAAGGACTCTCAGGCGGCGCCGGAGTCCCCGGTGTGGATAGACTGGGTAGACTTGCCGGCCGCCCACCACCCCGACTTGGCTGCAAACGCTAGAACGCTGGCGGCTGAGGGCGACCAATTGGCTTTGACTTTTTTATTGAACAGGTTGCTCAACCCCAATCTCAGACGCAAGCTGGAAACAGGAGGGATTCGGGCTGTCGTGCTGCAAAAAGCCAACGTGCTGCACGTCATGACAGAAGCTCTGACTTGCCCTTCTCAGTCGAAGGTAGGCCAGCCGGTGGCTAAATTTTTGCGGCACTTACAAATTCCGGGAGTGGCAGGGGTGCGAGTCTACGGACGGCGCGCCGGCCAGAAACTGCCTCTGTGGCGCTACGCAATCGACCTCAGAACGGTTGTTGACGAGGAATCAGCGACGGCACCGGCACCGGCTCCCTCCCAAGTGGCTGTGTTGGAAAAGGAACCGGTGCCGGAGTTTGCGCCGGCGGAGGATGGGAGTTTTTCGGGTTTGGGCGACAATTTGGTGTTCGATGCTCCGATGCCCAACTCCTGGCGGCCCCGCTTCAAAATCAGACTCCCCGGATACAATCTGGGCGAGCAGTTAGTTCAAGCTGTGGTGCAACCGCTTGTCGCTTCGGGTTTGTTTGTTCCCAACGATGGTTTGTCAACGAATGTTGCTGCGCCCGGGGGCGTGAGAGCCGATCGCGCGGCGGGAATGGCTTTGATTTGGGCGATGGCTGGCTGTTTGCTGACTTTTAATACCGATTGGCTGCTTGGTCTATTTCTGCAATCTGCGACGGTCAGTCAAGCTCCTAGCGCCTCCGAAGTTTGCAGCGGCCCAAATTGTCAAAATTCAGCTCCCAAGGCTTTGGGCGACGTTACAGCCCGACTGCCGAAGGAAACCCCGAACCCGGTTCCCCCTGCTGAGGAGGTGAATTTGCCTCGAATTCCGTTGCAGCAGTCGCCGGAAGCCAACCAGCAAGAGGTTTTTAATGGCTCTGGGTTTACGAAACCGGGAAATACTAGCGTTCCTGTAGCTGATGTTTCTGCTCCTGCGGTGTTCCCAACTTTGAGGAGCGAGCAGCTTGACGATCAGATAGCGCGCTATCAAGAGTACATCCACCTGCACAAAAAACCGCCGGATATTTTAATTGTCGGTAGTTCGAGGGCGCTGCGGGGCATCGACCCGGCGGTTTTGGAAACAGCTTTGGCAGAGTCGGGCTATCCAGGGCTGAGGGCTTACAATTTTGGGGTTAATGGAGCTACTCTCCAAGTTGTAGATTCGCTCATCCGCCGGATTTTGCCGCCGCAACAACTGCCAAAATTGCTGGTGTTGGCGGATGGGGCGAGGGCTCTCAACAGCGGGCGACCGGATTTGACTTTTAACGCGATCGCTTCTTCGGAAGGTTACAGGCAATTGAGCCGGGGTAGTTTTCTGATCCCCACCAATCAATTAGAATCCGAAACATCGAAAGAAAGCGCCAACAATCCAGTGGCGACTGCGACTGAATTGGTGCAGAATTTGGGACAAGCTCAAGCTACTGTTCAGCAATTGGTGAATCAAAAGTTGGTGGAGGGTTCTGCAACTTACAAAAAGCGCGATCGACTTAAAGGGTTTTTGCGATCGATCGTTAATCCATCAGCCCCTGTTGCAACCGAGAGTCCCCAAACCGCACCTCTGGGCCAACCAACAACTGAAAACGCCCAGCCAACCGCTGGGAGTAAACCCGTCAGCGAGTTTCAACCAAATGGCTTTTTGCCGATCGATATACGCTTCAATCCCGAAACTTACTTTCAGAAGCACCCGAAAGTATCTGGTTATTACGACTCCGACTATCAAAATTTTAAATTGGTAGGCGAACAAGCTCTAGCACTCAAAAATCTGATCGAATTTACCAAGGTTCGCAACATCAATCTCGTGTTTGTGAATATGCCTCTGACTGAAGATTATTTAGACCCGGTGCGGACAGGTTACGAACAAGAATTCCGGCAATATATGCAAGAATTAGCAGCTCAAAGCGGACTAATTTTCCTAGATAAGAGTTTATTGTGGCCCCAGGCGCGAGAATCTTTTTCCGACCCCAGCCACCTCAACCGTTACGGTGCTGTTGCAGTGTCTAAGCGGTTGGCTCAAGATCCCATGATTCCCTGGCCGGCGAAACAATAGTTATAATTTTTGAGTGGTGAGTTATTTTAGAAGTTAAATGCTCCCAACCTTGCGAGTGCGGCGCGACAATCTCAAAACTATTCTTTCCGGTGGCTAAATACTGACAATGAAAAGATTGATATTTCCTGAAAATAGCAAAAATACACAGATAAAAAATCCTAGAAAAAATCTGCCTGTGATATTTTTTATATTATCTTTAGCATTTTTCTGTTTCAGTTTGTATAAAGGTTTCTTTTTACCTTTAGCTTTATCATCTGGGCCGCCCAGCAACGAACAAAGTAGCGAACAGCCAACTCTGACACCCTTTGAAGAGGTTGTCAAAGACGCGCAAAAGTTAGAGGGACTATTTACTCTTTACCGCAATCAAGCAACTGATAAAGTATATCTGGAAATTAAACCGCAACAACTCGACAAAAAGTTCCTGTGCTTTGTGACATTGGCATCGGGTTTGGGGGAAGCGGGCATTTTGAGCGGAATGCCGATCGGCGATTTCTTGTTTCAACTGCGGCGCGTCCAAAATAACGTGCAGTTTGTGATACCAAATGTAAATTTTCGCACAAGTCCGGGCGACCCGCAAGCAGGTTCGGTAGCACGGGGATTTAGCGAGTCGATTCTCTATTCTTTGCCTCTCAAAAGCATTGATCCGCAAAGACAAACTCTGCTGATCGATTTAGGCGATTTGCTGATGAGCGAAAAACGCGATTTACCAGGGGTAAAAGCGATTTTGCCGATGCTTTTGGGCGCTTCTTACTCGATCGATGCAGACAAGTCTTCTTTTAAAGATGTTAAAGCGTTTCCGCTGAATGTGGAGATTGCTTCTGTCTATGGTTTTTCTAGCGATAATGACAGTGAGCTTAACTATTTACCTTCGATTCCTGACAGTCGGGCTTTTAACCTCCGCATTCACTACAGTTTCTCGGAAGTGCCGCTAAATAACGGCTACCGCCCCAGACTTGCGGACGAGCGAGTGGGCTATTTTCTGACAGCATATAAGGACTTTTCTGACAAGAGCAGCCGGGAGCCTTTTGTGCGCTATATCAATCGCTGGCATTTGCAAAAGCAAATCCCGACGGCGCCGATGTCGCCTCCGGTACAGCCGATCGTCTTTTGGATTGAAAATAATGTGCCTTCCGAATACCGAAACGCAATTCGCGAGGGCGTTTTGGAGTGGAACAAAGCTTTTGAAAAAGCAGGTTTTACTGAGGCAATTCAGGTCAAACAAATGCCGGACAATGCTAAATGGGACCCGGCTGACGTTCGCTACAATACTATCCGCTGGTCGAGTTCTTTTGAGCCTCAGTTTGCCGGCATCGGGCCGTCTCGCACTAACCCGCTGACGGGGGAAATTTTGGATGCTGACATTCTTTTGGATGCTAATGTTGTCCGGGAAATCAAACAGGGTTATCGGTCTTTGGTGGAACAAAATAGATCGCTATCTAAGAGTTTTCAAGGGCGAAACGGTTCTAATACCAATCCCTGTCAGTTCGGGATGTATTCTCGCTATTTGAATGTGCTAGAAAATGGGGATTTAGGAAAAAGCAGCGGGGAAAATGCTCAAGGTGGAATGGCTGATGATTTGCCGACTTTGGTAGAAAGATACCAAGAGCAAAAGCGCTCGCCTTTATCGCGGTTGATGTCGAGTTCGGATATGTGTTTTGGGTTGGAATCGAGCCGCCAGTTTGCGATGGGGGCAATGTCGATGGATCTGTTGGAAAATGCAGCGCCTAGCAGTGGGGCGATTGACAATTATGTTAATCAATATATCAGATATTTGGCGGCGCACGAAGTCGGTCACACTCTTGGTTTGAGGCACAATTTTCACGGGAGTACGATGCTGCAACCGGAGGATTTGAACAATACTCAGGTAACTCGCACGCAAGGTATGATTGCGTCGGTGATGGATTATGTACCGATTAATTTGGCACCTGCCGGAACTGTGCAGGGCGACTATTATCCAACGATTGTAGGGCCTTATGACGATTGGGCGATCGAGTACGGTTACAAGGTGATTGGCGGCGTAAACCCGAACAGCGACTTACCAGCGCTGCAACAAATTGCCAGCCGCGCTGCCCAAGCCCAATTAGCTTACGCGCCGGATGAGGATTCTGTCGATCTCGATCCCGCTGCAAATACCTTTGATCTCAGCGCCAATATGCTGAGGTATTCGCAATGGCAATTGGATAATGCTAGGGCGATGTGGAAGCGTTTGGAAAAGCGAATTCCGGTTGGGGAAGACGGTTATAACGAACTGCGGGTGATGTTTGATTCGGTGTTCGGGTATTATGTCAACCAAGTGATGAATGCTACTTTGTATGTGGGGGGACAGTCGTTTAGTCGGATTCGCCCTGGAGATACTAATGCGAAGTTGCCGTTTGTGCCGATCGAACTTTCTCAGCAGCGAGAAGCTTTAGCAACATTAGAGAAGTACGTTTTTGCACCGGATGCGTTTAGTTTTGCGCCGGAATTGCTGAATAAATTGGCACCGTCGCGCTGGGATCACTGGGGAAGTCCGGCTTTGGTGTTTCCTCTAGATTACCCGATCGGCGATCGAATTACTTTTTTGCAGCGGTTTGTGTTGCGGGTTTTGCTATCGCCGGTGCGCTTGGCGCGACTGCGGGATGCCGAGTTAAAATCAGCGCCGGAAACTACTTTGAGGTTGCCGGAAGTGTTGGATACTGTGCAAAAGGATATCTGGCAAGAGGTTTTGCAGCCGGAAAAGAAGATGCAAATTTCAACTTTTAGGCGTTCTTTGCAGCGGGAACATTTGGCAATTTTGATCGGAATGGTACTGCGAAAAACGAATGTTCCAGAGGATGCGCGGAGTTTGGCGTGGTACGAGTTGCGGCAGTTGCGGGAGGGTTTGAGCAAGAGTATTCGGAATCTGGATCGGAATGCGGATGCTTATACGCGGGCTCATTTGGAGGAAACGCGAGATCGAATTTCTAAGGTTTTGAATTCGCAAATTCAGTCGAATTAATTTGGGAGTCCAGAAACCGGGTTTTTGAGGAAGATATTTCGTTGCCGCCCGCAGATTTGGTCAAAAACCCGGTTTCTTAGAATCTCCGTCAAGTTAAAATAATTCTGAACTTGCGTCGTATACGATAGATAGACAGGGAAGCTAAAAAGAATAGCCCTTATGCCTGCCAAAGACCTTTATCACGATATTGTCTGCACTGCCCTCATCAAAGATGGCTGGACAATCACTCATGACCCACTGATTCTAAAAATTGGGGGCCGCTCGGTCTTTGTCGATTTGGGTGCCCAGAAACTAATTGCGGCTGAACGAGGGTCTGAAAAAATTGCGATCGAGATCAAAAGCTTTCTGGGCCCTTCGCCCATTAATGACCTCGAAAATGCTTGGGGGCAGTTCTTTATGTACGCCAGAACGCTGCAAAGACGAGAGCCAGAGCGTCGTCTATACCTAGCTGTTAATCGCAACACCTTTGAAACGTTGTTTAAAGAAGAAGCTGGGCAATTGCTGCTAGAAGAACCAGGTTTTCGCCTGATAGTTTTTGACCCAAACACGGAGGAGATTATCCAATGGAAACCGCAAATCAACCCGTAGACGAATGGCGTGAGACGTTGGAGAAAATTCTCCAATACTATGCGGATATTCCTTATACTTATGGGGATGTGATTACCTATGTGGTGGTCAGCCGCGATCGCAACCATTTTATGCTGATACATGAAGGTTGGGAAAATCATCTGCGAGTTCATGGCTATGTGGTTCATGCCGAAATTCGCAATGACAAAATCTGGATTCATTATGATGGTATTGAAGACGGCATCACTGATGAACTCGTCGCCTCTGGCGTACCCAAAGACCAGATTGTTCTTGCTTTCCATCCACCCGAAGTCCGACAGCATACTGGATATGCGATCGCATAGTTTCTCCTCTTGACGAAGATTTTAGATAATATCAGCTTGATAGGGTATATCGTACCTTAATAATTTTTTGGCAATACTGAGTACCTTACAGATAAGTTAGAAACACTAAACTTCTGTCATGGCAAGAATTTGAGCGATGGTTAATACCAACTGAGGAAAAGTTGGAGAAACAATAATGGCTTCTCCTTGATATCGCAGTGCCTGATATTCACCCTCGATTAAGCGGTTGATAGTCACCGTAGACTGTTTTGGAGAACCAATATACTGAACGCCTCCCAACCCTGCATAATCAACGATCCAATACTCCAGGATTCCTAAAGTTTCATACTCATTCAATTTGATGCGGTAATCATCCCGCCAATTCGTACTGACAACTTCGATCGCCAAGGGAGGTGGAATATAGGCAGCAGCAGAGGCAGAACTTTGACGCATTCTGACCCATTCTTCCTTGGCAAACACCACAATGTCGGCTTTACGACTCGATTCACTTTCACCGGGGGCAGCGTTCAATCTGACTTGTTTACTTTGTCGAGGAACGTAGGGAAGGTTCAAGGATTGGCAATGATCCACCAAGAGACGACATAAACCATCGACGACATCCTCATGTTTGGTTGTGGGTTCACTCAGGGGCATGGCAACTCCATTGACTAGCTCGAATGACCTGCCGGACTCGTCATCCCAGTTGAGAAATTCCTCGAAGGAAAGGGTTTTTTGGGCGATCGCAACCATTGATATTAACCTTTTGCGTAGGTTGGCTCTCTGTTGTCTGTTTCTAGCTTAACGTGAGGTAGAGAGATAAATCGCTGCTCTTGTAGGGTGCGTTAACGAAGTATATCGTAAACTTTGACACCTCTTCTCGGTTTTACTGCCCGCGCCCTGGTTTGCAATCTACGAAACCTAATGCTTCTGTGTCGATAAAATTGGCGATCGAAATGGCGATCGCAACTGCGATCGGATATTCAATTTCCGCAGCACGCGCGATCGGATGCGCTTGAATTCGTTCTGGCAAGCGTCTCAAAATGACTTCGGCATCAGCAAGAGAAAGTCGTTCTTGAAGTTTGGCTTGCATGGCATTCACCTGTCAGTTGGAATTTGATAGATATATTCAAGCCACTACCCAACTCAGATTTAGCAGTCTAACGTTTAGTTCAGCCGCAGTTCGTAAGACGAAATTGTGTGGAAAACTTTTGCGAAGCAAAACCATAAAATGGCGGTTTACAAACTGTCGAGCGTAGGCGCGAAGCGCCGGAGCGGTGCTGCAATGCTTTGTTAGTCATTTAATGAATCAATTCCTTGTTCTTTAAGCTTAGCTAATCCGTCTTTCATTATTTTGACTTGCTCTGATGAATGTCCTTGCCAAACTGTAACCTCACCTACAACCTTAAATGGATGTAATGAACGATAAGATTTTGTTGGGTTACCTGGGAATTTTCTGTCAGTCAAATCAGGATCGTCTTCAATGGGTCCTGTTGGTTCTACTAAATAAATTCTTTCACTCCCTTCGCCAAAGGAAAGTTCAGCACCCCAAACAGCGGCATCCAAGGTTGCTGTCAAGAAAATATATTTAGACTTTTTTCTTTGTCCAAAATTTGAATTAAAACCAACTTCGATTAAGTCCCCAATCTTTAGATCAGCCTTTGTTCCATGGAAGAACGTCTGAGAAAAAGGAGTTGCATTAGGTTCATTTGATTTGTTCATGCTTTCTTTCCTCATCGTGCAAGTTATCTATGATTGTTTTCTTTGTTTACTGGGTTGCCCATTACAATGACCACTAACGTTATGCGGCTGTTTGCACCCTGCGCTCAGGAGTGTTCGTAGGGCTTTGACACGTGCTGGTGCTGGACAACCCATGAACCATTCACCTTCATCAGACAGAACGTCGCGCGGACTAAGTCTTGGAAGGCTCTACCGTCGAGCAACGTCCCGCCTCCGCGAATGAACCCATGAGCGAATGCAATATCGCTGCCCGCAGTAATCGTCAGATTCTCAAGATTGAATATCGCCTCTCCCTGCGTTTCTGGCTGCCACTCTTCCCAACTGCGTCTATAGGACTCTGCACTTTCGTAATTCATAGACGGCAATACATCGAAAATCACCAAGTTCGCGACGTAGTTTTTCAGGATGTCATCCTTTCGGTTCTGCCTCGTAGCAGCAGCCCACTCTTCAAGTACGGCGAGGACTTCAGAGTCGGGCGTGTACCAGAGGTTATCATCGTTCGATCTCCAAGGGGCGTAGTTGAAAGAAGCATAACTTATAATTGGATCGCAGTTGCGGTATCATACCCAATACAATAGAAAAATACCGCCGATCGCTAGTCTATTTCACCAAAAGTAGCAGTAATCCACACAGCAAGGGCTGACGATAGACGAGAATTCAACCAAATTTTCATGCAGCTAAAACGGGATGGTCGAGTTTGCGGACTGCATACAGAAGCGCAGCTTTGAGATCCTCAAGTTCCAAGTCTGGCAATTCTTCGAGAATTTGCTAAAAACTCAAACCAGCAGCTAGCAACTCTAGGATATCGATGACTCGAATCCGCATTCCCCGGATGCAGGGACGATCGCCACATTGTCTTGGGTTCACTGTGATTCTGTCAAACAGATAAGCAACGGATGCTGGCATTGTTTGAAACCTTTGTCTATAGCTTACTTCATTTATCGCCCCAAACTCACACCGCGATATAATTCTGCGATGCCATCTCGCTAAAGCGCATCAACTAAGTTGCGATGGTTAGTATGAGCTCTTGAGCATTAAACAGTTTACGTTTGGAGGCATTGAGAAATTCGATGCTAACTGGTTCGTCACTTTCGTCATAACTGACAATCACGCCTCCAAGTTCAGAAATAGCATTGGCTGGAAACGCATCACGTAAGATAAAAATCTGAATGTCTGCTTCTGCATCGTATTTAACTTTCATTGGGATTCTCCGCCGCGAAAGCAAACACAGCTTGTAGAGATTCAGCATTAAGCGTTGGGTAGTTTTCTAGAACTTGTTGCTGCGTCCAACCTTCTGAAAATAACCCTAGAACGAACTCCACTGATATTCGTGTCCCCTTAATTACAGGCTTGCCAAGCAGAATTTTAGGATTTGAGTGAATGTGTGCTTTCCAGTTCATAGCCAGTGCGCCTCTATAGGGTTTTCATCTATTATCAGCATAGTTAAAATTATAAAATTTATGACCACAGCAGTATCTATTGACATTGGTACGCTCATTACACGCCCTCCCCGACTGCATGATGGATGTCCCCACATCGTCGGTAAAGGCGTTACCGTCCGCATCGTAACCTGGTACAAGCGAGGATAGAATGCTCAAGAGATTTGCGATCGCATTTCTCATCTCACCCTTGCCCAAGTCTACGTGGCACTCACCTACTATCATGCCAACACCCAAGAAATTGAAACTGATTTGCTCCATCAAGCAGCAGAAGCCAAGCGTCTTGAAGCTTTGCACAGCAACTTTGGTAAATATGAAATGCTAAGATAATAAATAATACATCGCCCACCGAAAAATCTACTAGATAAGCACTACCCTCAAACTGGGAAAGAGAAACTGATTTTTACCGGATAAATTTAGGGGGTGTAGGAGGAATATCGGCAATGAAGTAAAGTTGGGTAACAAGACTCAACACTTGTGATCCTTAACTAAACTGTAAAGTTCGAGCTCTTCAAACTGCCCTCGGTGAAAAACACGCTGTTTTTGGCTACCTTCCTGCGTCATTCCCAGCTTTTTTAGCACCTTAGCCGAGGCTATATTCGGTCTGAGACAAGTTGCATAAATGCGATCGAGCTTTAATGTTTCAAATATTCAAGACTGATTTAGTGTAATTGATTCGTTTTTTTCTCAAAAATTATGTCTGCTAACACTGCAAAAAATCATTACTTCCGATTGGCATTGTTCTGGGCGTTTCTGGGTAGTTTGGGAAGCTTGGCGGTGTTTCCTTATGCGCTGTCTCTCAATCCGGCAGTAAGTCAATTGCCTGCACCGCTACCTGTTTTGGCGATCACCTCCGCCCTGCAAACCGGAATTTTTCTAATTCTCTTTTGTTGGATTGGGCTTCGCCTCGGTAACTCGATCGGACTTGATACGCCCATAGCTCGTGCTTTGGTATATCGACAGCCTTTCGCGCCAATATCTAAATCTGCCCTTAACACGGCGCTAATTGTAGGCTGCATCGGTGGAATCGTCCTGATAGGATTGAGTTTAGGGTTTGAACCTTGGATGCCGCCAATGGCTTCAACAACTGCGTTAAAGATTGACCTCTGGAAACGCATATTAGCTTCCTTCTACGGAGGCATCACCGAAGAACTCTTGCTGCGACTGTTCGGTATGACATTGATTGCGTGGCTACTTTGGAAGATTTTTGAGCGAGACAAACTGCAACCCTCTACATTGATTTTTTGGCTGGCAATTGTGGCGGCTGCAATATTGTTTGGTGTGGGTCATTTGCCTGCGGCTGCGAATGTCTGGGCATTAACCCCGATCGTCATTCTCCGCACCATTACACTCAATGCCCTCTTAGGAATTCCCTTTGGTTTTCTTTACTGGCGTTGGGGATTAGAATACGCAATGTTATCTCATTTTTTGGCTGATTTGGTACTGCACGGAATTGGAGGAAGTTAGCAGGAGATGCAAACAATGCAATGGTACAACGAACCTTTACCAAGAAAAGGGGTCTAAAGCCCCGTCCTTTTAGGACGGCTTTAATTTCCCCAGAACTGTGATAGAGTGTTTTATATCCAGTTCCAAGACGTAAATGTTAGTATTTGAAGCCAAGCTAGAAGGAAAGAGCGAGCAGTACCAGAGGCTAGACGAAGCCATTCGTACTGCTCGCTTTATTCGTAATAGCTGCATCAGGTACTGGATAGATACGAAGGGTGTGAATCGATACGACTTGAGTGCCTACTGTGCGGTGCTTGCCAAAGAATTCCCTTGGGCTGCCAAGCTCAACTCAATGGCAAGGCAAGCTTCCGCAGAGAGAGCTTGGTCATCAATTGCTCGTTTCTACGACAACTGCAAAAAGGCAAAACCGGGAAAGAAAGGATTTCCACGTTTCAAAAAGCATGAAACCCGCGATTCTGTTGAATACAAAACCTGTGGATGGAAGCTTTCAGAAGATCTCAGAAGCATAAACTTTAGCGACGGCTTCAAAGCAGGAAGATTTAAGTTGTGGGGAACTCGCGACTTGCATTTCTACCAGCGAAGTCAAATCAAACGAGTGCGCGTAGTGCGTCGAGCCGACGGGTACTACGTGCAATTCTGTATTGATGCTGAACGGAATGAACAGCGAGAGCCTACGGGACGAACCATTGGTTTAGACGTAGGATTGACCCATTTCTACACTGACTCGGATGGTAATACCGTCGAGAACCCGCGTCATTTAAGAAAGTCTGAGCGGTCACTCAAAAAGCTTAATCGCCGACTTTCGAGAACCCAGAAAGGTTCTAAGAACAGAGCTAAGGCGCGGAATCGATTAAGCAGAAAACACCTCAAGGTAAGTAGGCGGCGTAAAGACTTTGCTGTGAAATTAGCAAGGTGCGTAGTCCAGTCCAACGACTTGGTAGCCTACGAAGACTTGTCGGTGCGTAACATGGTCAAAAACAAAAAGCTGTCCAAGTCTATATCTGATGCCGCTTGGACAGCTTTTAGGAATTGGATTGAATATTTTGGCAAAGTGTTGGGAGTAGCTACTGTTGCCGTCGCACCGCACTACACTAGCCAAAATTGTTCTAATTGCGAAAAGGTTGTGAAGAAATCGCTAAGTCAAAGAACACATATTTGTCCGCATTGTGGATTTGTTTTAGACCGCGATTGGAATGCTGCGCGAAATATATTAGAACTGGGATTGCGTACCGTGGGGCACACGGGAACCTATAATGCCTCTGGAGACATCGACCTCTGTTTGAGTGAGGAAACTCCTTCAAGTAAGTCGGGTCGCAGAAAGAGGAAGCCCAAACAGTGATGTTTGGAATCACCGTCGCTTTAGCGGGCGTGAGGATGTCAAAATGGCATGAGGATAACGATGTTATCCACATTACCGCCGGCCCAAAGACTGACTTTTGGCGGCAAACTCATTACGGATTTATTCGCGATAACGGCAACTTTTACTACCGTCAAGTATCAGGCGACTTTACAGCCGAAGTCAAAATTACTGGTTGCTATCGATCGCTCTACGATCAAGCAGGATTGATGATTCGAGAGAGCGAAAATATCTGGCTCAAGTGCGGCATTGAGTTTGTTGAGGGAGTCCAAAACGTGAGTGCGGTTGTGACACGAGACTATTCCGATTGGTCTGTTATGCCGCTTGAAGTGCCGCCTGTTTCCCTGTGGCTGCGGGTAAAGCGCCGAGCTGAAACGGTGGAAGTGCAATACTCGTTGAATGGGTCAGACTATTCAATGATGCGACTGGCCTATTTAACTGAGTCACCAATCGTTCAAGTTGGGTTAATGTGTGCGGCTCCCCAAGGTGAAGGCTTTGCAGTGGAATTTGAAGGGTTTAAGCATAGTAAGCTGATCTAATGTGGATGGTAAAAAAAACGATTTCGGCGCCACTCCATATATAAAATTAAAATTAGGGGTGAGTGCTTTTCACTTACCCCAGCCATTTTTTGTCCGCCTTTTAACAAACCAATTGCAGCAAGAAATCGCCACAAAAGGATCTCAATTGCTACTAGATAGCCTTGCCGGTACTCAGCGACAAAATCGTGAATACTCCCAGCAAATGACCTGCGCTCATGCAAGCCAAAAATGCCGGTACGCTAACATTGTTGAACAAAGACGGGAATGGCAAAGGCATTTTCGGCCCGACGTGGGGATACCAAATTCGGCGGCTGAGAACTAGCAATGCTAAGATATTGCAAACAAACATCACCACAGGCTTTTGCCAATCTCCTGATGCTGTGTCAGTTACAGTCGATGCTACTACTGCCAGTAAATTTGAGTTAATCATCGTTGATGCTCCTATTTTTCATAAATTATCAGAAATGCTCGATGAGATTTCTTGCCAAAAATACAGCAGGGGCGATCGCCTTTACGCAATAAATATCTGTTGCTATTAATATTCACCGCGCCAGCGACAGCGCCCCCACCCATAATCATCGAATCACGGCAAGAAGTCTTTTAATGCCATTCAAAAGTAACGAAAGATACAAAGGGACAAAACCATACTCGCTGCCATTTGTAACTTTTAGCCTGTCTGGCAGTGGTGGCATTTTCTCACGCTGCCAGACAGGATAGACTGCTCGTCATTACTGAGCAATGTAGGTAGGCAGAAAGTGGAGAATGTCGCGCAGAACGCTATATCCAGCAGCATCCCAGAGCAAATAAGCTAAGAAACCGATCATCGCTAAGCGACCGTTCCAAAGTTCTGCTTGCGGGTTGAAGCCAAACAAAAAGGCATTCCGATCTTTGCCGTTGTAAGCATTAGCCGTAGGAGGCAGGTTAGTAGGACGAGTTTCCATGTTTTTACATTCCTTAACAATGTTCGCTTCTCATGGTAGCGACCTAATTTCTGCTTTGCTATCTGTCTCTAGGCTCAAGATACACACAAGTCTAAAGGAGGATTTTGAAACAAGAAATAAAGTGTTAAGTTTTGTTACGCGAGATTTTTCAGCGATCGCCTGTATCTGTAGATACTAAATACAACTGCAAGTTGAGATGGCTGCTGTGAAAAGCCCGATCGCCCCGTAGCGGCAAACAACGGCGCTGGTGACTCGACTATACTGAATCCGTGATCTGCTAGAGGCAAGAAAATTTAGTAAATTTCAGCTTAAAACCCGAACACATCGTCCTTGAGTTAATTAAAATAGGAGATAAATAGATCGATCGGGAGAAACAGTTATCGAAACCATCTACGGCAATCTTCAAGGTTTAAAGTCCAGCCAGCTCAAGCAACTCGAAAAGCTGTACCACCAGCGACTACCGGGCGATCGCATCACCACTGCAGAATTCGCCCAGCGCGTCGCCGCCATCAGCACGGAAATAGACAAACCAATCTGCACCTACATCAACCGCCGCGGACAAGTAATTCGCGTCGGCGTGGGTACACCCCGCCAAACGCAGATTGCGCCCTTAGAATTGCCCCGCTACGGGGGAGGTCGCCTCAGCGGCATTCGCTGCATCGCCACCCACCTAAAGCCAGAAACCCCAAGCGAAGCAGCCCTCACAGCAATGGCAATTCAGCGCCTGGATGCCCTGGTTTGGCTGACACTGACGGGGGGAGGATTTCAGCGCCGCGGCGGCGGTGCCACTGGTTACATCCAAGAAGCTTATCTCGCTCACCTAATACCCCAGGGAGATCAGCCAAATTTTGAGTTCTCTGTTTTGAGCGCTCAGTTAGAACCAGATGCAACTGATGAAATAGAAGAGCCTTCAATTCAAAAGTCACTAATCAAAAGTCCACACTTTCCCTGGAAAATATCAGAACCGTTGAATTTGGACGAACTCGCCGACCAAGACTTTCTGGATTTGGTGGAAGGACTCGAAGCAGAGTTTGAAGCAGAGTTTGTCGCGGGGGAGGTCGATGCCGACCAAGACAAAGTGCTGTTGGTAGGTGTAATGACTCAGCACATGACTCAGTTGGAGTTTGAAGACGGGCTGGCAGAAATCACGCGGCTGGTTGAAAGCGCCGGGGGTCAGGTACTGCAAACAGTGCGCCAAAAACGATCGCGCCCCAATCCGCAGACAGTCGTCGGCGAAGGCAAAGTTCAGGAAATTTCCCTCACAGCTCAGACGGTTAGCGCTAACCTCGTTGTATTCGATCGCGACCTGTCCCCCGCACAAATACGGAACTTGGAAACTCAGATAGGTATCCGCGTAGTCGATCGAACAGAGGTAATTCTCGACATCTTTGCCCAAAGAGCTCGATCGAGCGAGGGTAAATTGCAAGTCGAACTCGCTCAGCTAGAGTATGCCCTGCCCCGGCTCAGAGGTCGCGGTCAGGCAATGTCGAGACAGGGTGGCGGCATCGGTACCAGAGGCCCTGGGGAAACCAAGCTAGAAACCGAACGGCGGACGATCGCCAAACGCATTTCTCGATTGCAGCAAGAAGTAAATCAACTGCTGGCGCACCGCTTTCGGCTGCGGCAGAATCGGCATCATCACGAGGTACCCTCAGTGGCGATCGTTGGCTACACCAACGCCGGTAAATCTACTCTGCTCAACCTGCTCACAAATTCCGAAGTCTATGCCGCCGACCAGTTATTTGCCACCCTCGACCCCACAACTCGACGGTTAACCATTCCCGGCGTCACCGGGGAACCCCTGTCGATCGTCCTCACAGATACAGTGGGCTTTATTCGCGAACTGCCTCCCGCCTTGATCGACGCTTTCCGGGCTACCCTCGAAGAAGTCACTGACGCCGATGCTTTGCTGCACCTCGTCGATCTCTCCCATCCCGCGTGGCAGAGCCAAATTCGATCGGTGATGAATATTTTGACAGATATGCCCGTAACTCCCGGGCCAGCCCTTGTAGTTTTTAACAAAATTGATGCCGTGGATGGAGAGACTCTCGCCCTCGCGCGAGAAGAATTTCCTCAAGCAGTATTTATTTCGGCGGCCAAAGGTTTGGGGATGGAAACTCTCCGCGACCGATTAGCTCAGCTCATTCAATACGCCCTCTACCCTCGGTAAATACTTAAATACTCCTTTTGAATAGTTGACATGGGGGAATATACGTACATATACTGAGGACAGATCTAGTCGGACTATGAGATGATAAAAGAGTAGTCAGATTGTGCATGGCAAAGTACAATACAGCAGCTCTATTTTGCGATCGGTTAAATAAATATTTTCCGGGGGCCGCGGTCAAGGTAAAAAGACTCTTTGTTAATGGCTGTAAGGGCTGTTGGTTCAGATGTTGCCAAAAGAGGTTGCTTCACTCTGTGCCACCTACCTGTGCAAACCAGGGTACGCGATGTCAAAGTAAAAGAGAATAATATTATTATTAAAGTGTTTTGGCACTCACCTCAAGCGCTATACTATCTTTTACAGACGTCGGCCAGAGAATACATCCATTTATTGTAAGAACTCTAAAATCCTTGCCCGTCGTACAGCGCTCATCTCTAGGACTATTTCTATTTTTCGATTTTACCACTGTTTAACTAAATAGTTATGTGTACGCCACTGGCAAAACTAGCAATTGGACTCTCTGCCACAATGGCAACAGCGTTTTACTATCTAGCTGCTGCCCCTCCGGCTTCAGCACAAGCAAATGTGTGTGGGCCTGGAAATTATTCTAGTGCCTGTCTCCCCAGCCGGGCATCAACACCCCCCAGCCGGGCATCAACACCCTCCGGGCAGACATCAACACCAACGGCACCCACCCCGCAGGCGACCCAGCCGAGTTTGTCCCAAATATACAGCACACCTTTGAGAAACGCATCATCAACTGCTATTCCTGAACCGGG
This sequence comes from Microcoleus sp. T2B6, assembly GCF_036700475.1. Taxonomy (NCBI): domain Bacteria; kingdom Bacillati; phylum Cyanobacteriota; class Cyanophyceae; order Oscillatoriales; family Microcoleaceae; genus Microcoleus; species Microcoleus sp. T2B6. The sequence continues at coordinate 83,257 of NZ_JAUBOZ010000001.1, forward strand.
TACTGCGATCGCAGTCCTACTGACAGGTGCAGGAATGATCTGTTCGTGCAGAAAGCGAAACAAGCAGGTTGGTCCGCAGCGCTAGGCAGGCTGATGGCCAACCTGTTTGCCTTCAAAAAGTCTCCGTTTTTTTTAGCGTGAGTATTTGTTTACTTAAATTTATATAAAAAATAACTTGACACCTAGCTTGTGCGCTGCAAATAGAGCCGGATGTTGAAGGAAGAAAGCTATAGCGACTTCAGTCAGGGTAAAAATAAGGAAGAAGGCAAATGCACTTCCCGGCAAGGATTTCAGCAATGAATAACCTCCGGTGCAACAGATAAGGTTGCTATATATAATAAAAATTAAAATATAAAAATTAAAATAAGATTGGTTAAGATTAATCCTTCGCAGAGTTTTTGATAGCCTACCGTAGAATAAGGGTTTCAAGGGTCCTAGGCAAGTTTGCTACCAACGAAAAATCGAGGGTTTCAGCCTAGGAACTAAAAACATTCCGCACTATGGTTAAGATTACAATTAAAAAATATTGTTATTGCTTGAGCGTCCCATGACCCCTAAAGTAGAAATTTACACTTGGAGAACCTGCCCGTTTTGCATTCGTGCCAAAGCACTGCTGAAACGAAAAGGGGTTGATTTTACAGAGTACGCGATCGACGGAGATGAAGCGGCACGAGCTCAAATGAGCGATCGAGCCAACGGAGGCCGCACCCTGCCACAAATATTCATTAACGACCAACACATAGGTGGCTGCGACGAAATGCACAAACTAGATGCTCTAGGCCAGCTAGACCCCCTGCTAGCAGCAAAATGAGGCGTTCACTGTCGAATTTTCCGTTAGCCCAAATTTTCCTGCGACCAATTCTTAATTTTAAGTGACAATGAAATTTGCATTCATCATCGATCCCCTCGCGCGACTAATTCCAGGACACGATACCAGCGTAGCGCTGATGGAGGCAGCTCAAGAGTTGGGTCACGAAGTGTGGGCGACTCAAGCCAACGAACTAAGCGTCATCGGCGGCAAAACCTGGGCAATGCTCAGTCGGGTAGCCCTCACCCCAGTAAAAGTGGTAGAGGGACGCTGGGAGGCGGCTGAGGCTTGGTACCAGGTAGAACATCCTACTTTGCAGCCTCTGGAAGCAATGGACGCAGTATTTATGCGGACAGACCCCCCAGTCAACATTCCTTACCTCTACGCTACTTACCTTCTAGATGGCATCGATCCGGCTAAAACTTTGGTAGTTAACAGTCCCAAAGGATTGCGGGCGGCGAATGAAAAGATGTATGCTTTGCAATTTGAGGGAGCGATACCCGAAACAATTGTTTCTCAAAACAAGCAGGTAATTCGGCAATTTGTTGAGAAAAAAGGAGCGGCAGTTCTTAAACCCTTGGGCGGCAAAGCTGGCGAGGGGATTTTGTTTTTGGAAGCCGACGATCGCAATCTCAACTCCCTGGTCGAAATTAGCACTCAACAAGGTCAAATTCCAGTGATGGTTCAGACTTATCTGCCGGAAGCAAAAGAGGGAGACAAGCGAATTATACTGTTGGATGGCAAGCCCATCGGTGCTATCAACCGTATTCCCACCGGCAATGAATTTCGAGGCAACATGGCCGTCGGCGGCCGAGTCGCAAAAACCGAAATTACCGATCGCGAACTGCAAATTTGCGCTCAGTTAGAACCCGTGCTGCAACGGGACGGACTGTACTTTGTCGGCATTGATATCATTGGCGGTTATCTCACAGAAGTTAATGTCACCAGCCCTACAGGGATCAGAGAAATTGACTTGTTTGAGGGGGTTAGTTTGGGCAAACAAGTAATTGAATGGGTGGAGAAGGAAGAAGGAAGAAGGAAGAAGGAAGAAGGATGAGGGAAGAAGGAAAGCACGACACAGATTAGGACACGGATACACGGATTAATTATCGAGCGTCAGGCGGATGTTGAAGTCATTAGTTATTTGTTATAGCCTTTCTCATTAACATGAGGTGCTCTCGCGGGCATAGGGCATAGGGCATAGGGCATAGGCATAGGACTCGCCCCCATACCTCACTTTTTTGAGAACCGCTATAGTTGCTACTAATGCCCAATGCCCAATGCCCGATGCCCAATGCCCAATGCCCCATTCCCTATTCCCCAATATTAAATTATGTCAAAAATTGGCGTTGCAGTAGTCGGTACCGGTTTCGGTCAAAAAGTACACCTTCCCGGATTCCAGGCCCATCACCGGACAGAGGTTGTGGCTGTTTACCACCGGAATTTAGACAAAGCAAAGGATCTCGCCTCTACCCACAATATCCCCTACGCTTGCGACTCGATCGCCGATATAGTAGCCATCCCAGAAGTGGCGGGCGTCAGCATTTCCACACCGCCGTTTTTGCATTTTGAAATGGCAAAAACCGTCTTGGAAGCAGGCAAGCATTTATTATTAGAAAAACCCACAGCCCTGACAGCAAATGAAGCCAGGGAACTTTACCGATTGGCAAACAACGAATCTCAAACCGAGCTTAAAAATGGTGGTTCGAGAGCAATTGCCACAATGGACTTTGAGTTTCGCTTCATCCCCGCATGGCAAATGCTAGCAGAATTATTGGCAGCAGAATATGTGGGAGAAAAGCGTTTAATTAAGATTGATTGGCTGGTGTCGAGCCGCGCTGATGCCAGTCGCCCCTGGAATTGGTACGCGCAGAAAGAGCGAGGCGGCGGAGTTCTGGGCGCGACAGGTTCTCACGTTTTTGATTATATTAGCTGGCTGTTCGGCCCGCCCCAAAGGCTTTCTGGGCAATTAATTACAGGAATTTCGCGGCGGCCAGATCCGAATGATTCGGGAAATTTAAAATTAGTTGATGCAGATGATTCTTGCACGTTGATGTTGGAATTAGCCGGGGGAACGCCTTGTCAAGTTTGTTTGAGTTCTGTTACTTATCAAGGGCGGGGACACTGGGTGGAAATATACGGGAGTAAGGGTACGTTGGTGTTAGGAAGCGACAACCAGCAAGATTACGTCCACGGATTTCGCTTGTGGGGTTCCCAAGGTGGAGAACCTTTAGCTGAAATCAAAATTCCTCAAAGATTGGAGTTTCCTCAAGTTTATCCAGACGGGAGAATTGCACCGTTTATTCGAGTAGTAGATAGGTGGGTTGAAGCAATAGATGCCGGTAAATCCTTGATACCCTCCCTCAGAGAAGGGGTTTACTCGCAGTTGTTGATGGATTTGACCCAGGAGTCGAATGCTACGGGAACTTGGGTAGATTTACCGAGTATAGATAAATTTTTGGGCACTAAGTAAAAGTAAAAACTGCCAAAGCAATCTCACGCACTCGATCGCACCCCAAACCCGATAAACTACAAATAGAGAAACTCAATCCCACCCTATATCCAGAGTCGGTAGTTGTCAGTAACTCAGGGCTAAAGCCACTGAGCTTGTAAGAGCGATCGAGCAAGCTGTACTGACCAGCCTAAGCCTTAACTGGCTACGTTATTTAGGTCACGACACCCTGGGATGCGAAGCTAGTCCCTTGCTCTGTCGCTAGTAGTTAAACAGCCTTAAAGTCACTGAGGCAGTGCTGCCAGCCTAACAAGCCTCTATAACATTGGCGAAGCTAACATTACCCCGCAAGGGAGATCGAGGCAACCATACCTCACCAGAGGGGCAACCATACCCCTCTACCCCGCAAGGGGATTCAAAGCGATTGAAATCGCCGGGTCGTTTTCCTCTCAGGACTAAAGTCTCTGAGCTTCCCACTTACCGAGCTTTTTTGTGAATGGCGCGCCCTGAAAGTCCTTGCCTCAGTATAGCGATCGCTCGCCTGAGAACCTCTGGGGCAAACCATTTTGCCACTTGGGTTCTACAAGCTCCCTATCCCAGCGGGTACGTTCACCACGATTGTATGTGGCCCGATACCCTATCCCAATCATGGAAAGCTTGGCAGGAAATGTTTTCGCCCTCCGGGACAATTCACGAATTGCCCCTAAATCCTGATGGCAGTTTCGTCTCGCCAGAAAACAACCAGAATATACTGGCAGAAACTGAACAACGAACACCGACGCCCTCTGTGCCGCTCCACCTCGGTCAACAGGGGTGGGGCGACAAGGGGGATCAGCATCCGCCTCGGCCACCGGCAAGCTACAGCAGTCGCCTGATGCAGCATTTGGGGATTAATCTTTGGCAGTGGCTGTTTGAAGGGCCGATTCAGGGTAGTCTCCAGGAAAGTAAAGGTATTGCGATCGGGCAAAATCTACCCCTGCGAGTGCGCGTAGACTTGCGCGAACCGTATTTAATTGCTTTGCCTTGGGAAATTATGCAGCCTCAAGCCGGTCAACCGGCAATTTCTTTGTCGCAGCAACTGCTTTTCAGTCGCACTACCAGCAATGTTGAACCTTTGCCACCCCTGCATCCTGCAGAGTCGCTCAACATTTTGCTAGTTTTGGGACAAGCAGAACCCGGCCGCGGTGCTAATTCTCAATTTTCCAGCAGCAATAACCGTCATTTGCAGTTGGAAGCAGAAGCACTCGCCCTAGCTGGGGTTCTCGAAAGCGCTTTTCAAACCGACGACAGCGGCAAATATTCTGACATCAGCGTTCCGACTCGTGTCGATACTCTAATCGAACCTACTCCGGCGGAACTCATTTCTCGGCTGGAAACGCAAGGTTACAACATTCTGTTCTACGCCGGCCACGGGATACCTGGCCCCGACGGCGGTTTGCTGTTTTTGGGGCCGGAAACGGTGATTAATGGCACTGAACTGGCTCAGGTTTTAGTTCGGTGCCGCGTGACGCTGGCGGTGTTTAATGCCTGCTGGGGAGCTCAGCCGGCGGTAGAGAGGCTGCACTCAACTAACGGCCAGCAACAGGCGATCGCCCGCAGCAGTTTGGCTGAGGTACTGATCCATCACGGGGTGCCTGCGGTGTTGGGGATGCGGGACTCGATCGCCGATCGCGAGGCCCTGAGTTTTATCCAAAGTTTTGCCCAAGCTTTGGCCGGGCGGATGTCGATCGATCGGGCAGTCGCCGTCGCCAGACAGCAGTTACTGACGCTCTACAAGTTCAATCAACCGGCTTGGACGCTGCCTGTGCTGTATATGCACCCTGAGTTTGACGGTCAGCTAACTGAGCCGGTAGATGACCTCAAAACTGAATTGCCTTTAAATTCTTCTACTTGGCTGGGACGGTTGCCGTCTTGTGCTTATTTGCGGGGGCGCGATCGACCAAATGCCAAATCCACCGAATCGAGCAATCAGGTTTGGCCGATTCGCGCGGGTATGGTTCGAGTCGGACGCTGGGAAGAAAACGACGTAGTGATTCGAGAACAGTGGGTTTCTCAAAAACACGCCGAGATTTTCTGCCGAAACACTATCGGAGATAGCCGGGAAGAACCTAGCTACTTCCTGCGCGATTTTTCTCGCTACGGGACTCTAGTTTTGGGATCTGAGGGATGGCAGAGAGTTCACCACCAAGAATTGCTGCTACGCAGCGGGACTCAGCTAAAATTTGGCAGTTCTCAAGGTCAGATTTTTGAGTTCACTATTGAGGTTCCTAAAACTTCGGGGTACAGTGAGACGGATTGCGGAACGAATTAAGGTGCGGGTGTAGCTAATGAAGACAAGCGGCTACTGGCACAGCAAAGTTCTGGGCGTTGAGTGTCCAGTCTCAATTTAAAAGAGTTACTCACCACTGATAGCTCGCAACGAGCTCTTGGCACAGTCCCCCCTTCTGTCTTTTCCTTCTCCCACTTAGGTATTACATCATGGCTACCCAATCTGCTGATTCTGAATATTTTCGCGATTCTCAAACTCAGGCCCAGATGGAACTTCTCGCCACAATTGTTCAGACTGATGTTGCTTACCCCTGGAATCCTGCACAGCTTGAATCCGAATCTTATTTAACTGCCCTAGAGCAGGAATTTGCGCTATCTGATTCATTCAGCGACAGCGATATTGCCCTGAAGTCCCAAGTTTTATTCTCGCAATTAGAACAAGTTTGGCTGACGACTGCTCTGCAAAAGTCTTTGCGCGAGAAATTTGCTCGCGTGCCTCAAGATTTTCTGGCCAGCATCGCTCAAAGCGTGCAAAACGCAACTGTTAAGTATCAATCTTTAGCTGACCAAATGGTAGAGTGCGTCTTAGAGATTTTGCCTCAGTGGGCTGAGGAAGATTTGCAGGTGTTGGCACGTCCTTTGGCTTATGCGATGCGAGATGTTGATTCGGAGGGGGGGGAATTGGTCATGGCAACTAAAAGACCTTGGGCCCAATTGTCGGAAATAGAACAAGCCAGAGTTAGTTTGGCTGTCGCCCGCTATGCAATCTCGCAATTAGAAATTGCTGATTAGTTTTTTGATGGCTTTGTTTTTGTGCTGCGAGCGCGGTAATTTTTTTAAATTAATATAAAATTTATCTACCTTTAGTTAGATGTCAAATTCATCTAATTGCTAAATCCTAGGGATTGCTATAGTTTGATATAGCAATCCTATTTGATTTGTAGAGTAGCACCAATCCGTAGTATTTCGGCGTAATCCGAGGTATTGCAGCTACTCCAGACCACTCAAAGCGAGTAATCGTTATCTCTAAGCGTTTAAGTTCACACCTTGGGATTCGCTAGTTCCAAGCTCTGTAAGTAGATTGTTAAACATCCGAGATTGGTTAGAGGAAGTGCAATCTGCATAGTACCGAGAAGATAACAGGGTTGAAGCAAACTTTACTTTTAGGAAACAACGCCAAAATGTTGAAACCCAATTTCGTTTTTGTAATTGATGCTAAAAAGAAACCGCTTACACCGTGTAAGCCTTCTATGGCGAGACGTTTATTATCGATGGGTAGAGCATCTGTTTTTAGAAAATATCCGTTCAGCATCATTCTCAAAAAAGAGGTTGCAGATATTCCTAAACCCGTCACAATTAAACTAGACCCCGGTTCTAAAACCACAGGGATTGCTCTTGTTCAAAACGACAAAGTAATCTTTGGTGCTGAGTTGACTCATCGCGGTCAAGCCATCAAAGCATCTTTAGAATCCCGTCGTTCTCTACGTCGGGGGAGGCGTTCTCGTCACACTCGCTATCGGCAAGCACGGTTTCTCAATCGCACCCGCCCTTCAGGTTGGTTGCCTCCAAGTTTGCAGCATCGCGTAGAAACTACTTTGACATGGGTGAATAAATTAATCAAATTTGCACCCATCAGTGAGATCGTTCAGGAGCTTGTCAGATTTGATTTACAACAACTTGAAAACCCAGAAATCTCAGGCATTCAGTATCAGCAAGGCATTTTATGTGGGTACGAAATCCGCGAGTATTTATTGAATAAATGGAACAGGAAATGCGCTTACTGCGACGTGACTGACACACCATTGCAAGTCGAACACATCCAGCCCAAAGCAAAAGGTGGCACAAATCGGATCTCCAATCTGTGCCTGGCTTGCGAGAAATGCAATCTCAAAAAAGGGACTCAGGATATTAGCGTTTTCTTAGCCAAAAAGCCAGATGTTCTGCGATCGGTTCTAGCTCAAGCAAAGCGCCCCTTAAAAGACGCGGCTGCGGTCAACTCAACCCGATGGGCATTGTTCAACCGACTCAAAGAAACGGGTATTCCTGTCTCGGAGGGTTCGGGTGGTCTGACCAAGTACAACCGCACTCGACTTAGCCTGCCTAAAACTCACTGGTTAGATGCGGCTTGTGTGGGTCAGATTGATTCCTTGGAGATGCTCGCCTTACAGCCCTTGCTGATTAAATCAACAGGACAAGGGAATCGACAGTCCACTAGAAACGATAAATACGGTTTTCCTTGTGCCAAGCCTAGACAGTCTTTTACTCATTGTAGGACTGGTGATATTGTTGCCATTCAGCTTCTAGAAGACCGCAAGCGATTCCAATCAGGACTTTACGTTGGACGGGTCAAGACTCCAACAGATAAAGGTGTTGAGATCAAGATCGGTAATTTTCGACTAAGTACAAAAGATCTGAGCAACGTCAAATTCTTGCACAAACAAGATGGCTATCAATATGCGTCAATCAACTCCGCTTTACTCCAATAAAGGCGTTTCTAGTAATTAGACAAGATATAGCCTTTCTCTGTAACATGAGGTGCACGCTTGATAAGCGGGCATAGGCCTCCGTGGGCATAGGCCTCCGTGGGCATACCTCACCAAGATTGAGAACTGGTGTAATTTTTTTTGAACTATAGCAAGCGCGCCCGACGTTTATGACTGAGATGTGGCAGAATTTTTAGTAAGATTTTTATGGGCGGCGTCGCAGAAACGGCCCCCAAGAAATATTTTTTATTATGGAACAGGCCGGAAAGCCTGTTACGGACATTGCTGAAATCCTTGCCGAATATTGCTTCTGACCGAAAGCATCCAGGATACAAGCCCCCCAATTTATCCGGGGGGTCAATGCTTCAATTCTTTAATCTAAAATCTAAAATCTAAAATCGATTGACTTCTCTCCTCGGTAACTAAAGCCTTCTTCCTTCTTCCTTCTGCTATATTTGGCCAGGTTTGGACTCGCTTAGCAGTTTGGCAACAGCAAGCAAGATGAATTATCATACAAGGGTCAGAATGTTAAAAAATGTAAAAATAGTAATTGGGGAGTGTCGGAATTTTCAACTGAAGTAAAAAGTGGACAGCAGGAAACCCTTACTGTGGCATGCACGATCGGGACTTTAAAATTATTTTATGACAACTTCAAGATTTGATTTTCAAGACTTGAAACGCCGCTTTGGGCGGATTTCGCGGGTGCCGGCGGCAACGCTAGTCGTGTTGGGTGCGGTTGCTTTCGCAGGTGCGATCGCCGGGGCCTGGTTTGCCGGTGAAGGTACAGTCAGCGGTATTTTTGCCACAATCAACATTTGGCAGCAAAACCCGCCTGTGTGGCTGCAAGTGCCTGCTACGAGCAAGATGTATTTGTTAGTGCCGACTTTTATGCTGGTTTCGGCCGCTTTAGCTGCAATTAAAATTTCGCCTCAACCGCAGAAATGGTCGCGCGCTGTGGTAGTTGCAATAATTCTAGCTTTAACCATTCGCTACGTTTTATGGCGATCGCTCGCTACTCTAAATTTAACCGATCCCCTCAACGGTATCTTTAGTTTAGGGCTGTTTTTCCTAGAAATGCTACTGGTTTTCAACACCAGTATTCAAATGTATTTAATGCTGAGAATGAAAGACCGGCGTCGAGAAGCAGATCGCATGGCAGTTGCAGTTGAAGCTGGAAACTTCACCCCGCCCGTAGATATTTTTATCCCAACTTACAACGAACCGGCTTTTATTTTACGGCGCAGTGTAATCGGCTGTCAAGCTTTAGATTATCCCCACAAAAAAATATATTTGCTCGACGATACCAAGCGCCCTGAAATCAAGTTGCTGGCAAAAGAACTGGGATGCGAGTATATAACCAGACCCGATAATATTCACGCCAAAGCTGGAAACATTAATCATGCCACACCCCTAACTAATGGAGAACTAATTGTAGTTTTCGATGCAGATTTTATTCCCACTAAAAACTTTTTAACTCGAACAGTTGGATTTTTTCAAAATCCCGAAATCGCCCTCGTTCAAACACCGCAAAGCTTTTACAACCACGACCCCATCTCCCGTAATTTAGGTTTAGAAAATGTGATAGCGCCGGAAGAAGAAATTTTTTACAGGCAAATTGAAATTATCAAAGACAGCGCCGACAGCGTGGTTTGTTGCGGAACATCTTTTGTAGTTAGGCGGAGTGCTTTAGAAACAGCGGGAGGCTTGGTCACAGATTCAATCTGCGAAGATTATTTTACCGGAATTCGGCTGTCAGCAACTGGATATCGCTTAGTTTATTTAGATGAAAAATTGAGTGCGGGTTTGGCGGCTGAAAATATAGAGGCTCATCTAAATCAAAGGCTACGCTGGGCGCGAGGCACGCTTCAGGCATTTTTTATTGATTCCAATCCTTTAACAATTCGCGGTCTTACATTCGTACAGAGGCTATCTCATTTGGAAGGATTGCTGCACTGGTTTACCAGTTTAACCAAGGTTTTATATCTGTTGATACCTTTAGCTTATTCATTTCTCGGCATAATTCCTTTGCGGGCAAGTGCGCCGGAATTGCTGTACTTTTTCCTGCCTTACTATTTGGTGCAACTTACTGTGTTTTCTTGGCTGAACCGCAGATCGGGATCGGCTTTACTTTCCGATATTTATTCGTTCGTCCAGTGTATTCCTTTAGCGGTGACGGTGGTGAGTTCCATGCTGAATCCCTTTGGGAAAGGGTTTCAGGTGACGCCAAAAGGAATTGCGAGCGATCGCTTTCGTTTTAACTGGAATTTGGGATGGCCTTTGATTGTCTTGTTCGCAGCTACAGCAGTCAGTTTCTGGCACAATTTAAACATTAATTTAGTGAAAAATGTTGGCACCGTACAGTCAATATCAGAAAGTACACATTTGTTGTCAAAAGGAATGAGTTTGGGATTGGTTTGGAGCGCGTACAACCTGCTGATGATCGGGATTGCCTTACTAATTTTGGTGGATATTCCTAAGCCGGACATTTACGAATGGTTCAATTTACGCAGGGTGGTACAATTAAATATTGGCGGTAAAAGTTTTTGGGGTATAACTACTGTAATTTCGGAAAGTGGCGCTGAAGTTGCTCTGACGCAGTGGCCAAGTTTTGCGGTGAAAGGTAATGGTAGTAAAGAGAGTTTGACCCCAGCAGAGATTTTGCCAAAATATGCCGTTCCGACCAGTTTATGGCCGGGTAAAATAAAAGCGCTCTCTCGCAGTGCGGCAGTCAAAGCAAGGAGATCCGTAGCGCCCTCTGTTGTTGAGTTGGGCACTGAGCGTCCTTTGGCCCAAGGTTTGATTGATTGCGATTCGGCGACTATGAAAATTATGGAAGAAAACTGTTTTATTCCTGTGGCTAAGATTGAGTTGGTGAGCGATAAATCTCAGTTGGAGTCAAGTTTTCGGGATGGAAAAGACGGCAGTTTTGCGGAATTTCCCACTGTGCGAATTGCGTTCGATCGCCTGAACATTAGCCAGCACCGCTGTTTGATCGAAATGCTGTACTGTCGGCCCGGCCAGTGGCAGCGGCAGGAAACTCCCGGAGAATGGCGATCGCTGTGGCTGTTGTTGAGAATTGCTTTGAAACCGAGGGCTGTTTTTGAGAGGAATAGGGCAGTTAGGCCGATCGGAGTTTCGCAACTTTAGATCGAGTTTCCCTCCCGGCCGGGTTTCACCAAACCTTTATCGCGCCAACAAACAATCCCATCAAGCTGCCCCCGCCAAGGAAAAATGGTAGATTTTACATAGACAAATGACCAGAACTTGTTTTTTAATTAATCGGCACAAACTCGTAACCGTAACTGGTGCGATTTCCGGGTTTAACAGTTACTAACTGAACAGCGCGATTGCGATCGCCCGAAGGTAAAAACCGAATCGGGCCCGATGCTCCTTTTGCCGAAAAATCTGACGCCGATAAAGCTTGTTGAATGCCTGTACGAGTAGGATTGCGCCCTAAACCAACAATTAACGCGATCGCCGCATCGTAGGCTAAAGCTGTGCGCCAACTTACTTCAGCATTCCAAAGTTGTTTGGATGTTTGGGGAAAGTTGGACTGCGGATCGGCGAGAATGTGCCAAGGAACAGCCAGCACCATATCTGTTGCTGCTGCGCCACCGATTTGCAGTGTTTTAGCAGTATAAGCACCGTCTCCTGCTAGTAATGGCAGCCGTTTGGCGTTTACTTGCACTACTTGCAAAGCTTGGTCGATCGTGGCTGAATTGGATGCTAACATAATCACTTCTGCTCCTTGGGCGATCGCACTTTTAACGCTATCGGCAGCATTAAAATTGCCCTTAGCAAAGTCAAATTCACCTACTATTTGTCCTCCATCTCCGTAAATAGCCGTCGTGAATTCATCTTTTAAAGATTTGCTGTAACTGCTGGCAGAATTGAAAAATACAGCAGCTTTTTGCTTTTGCAATTTTCCCAGCATATAGCGGGAAAGAGCATTAGCCGCAAACCGATCGCTCGGCACTGTCCGAAATATATTGTTGCCAACTCCTGAAAGCTGCACCGACGTACTTGTCGGAGAAATTGCTACTAATTGTTTTTGCTGGTAAATCTTGCTGGCTGCTAAGGTTGTATCTGAACCAAAATGCCCGATTACTCCTAAAATTTCCGAGTTATTTGCTAAAGCAGTGGCAATTTGGGCAGCAATTGCTGGGTTGTTGTCATCGTTAGCAATTAGCACTTTTAAGGGAGTACCGCTAATGCCGCCGCTTTGGTTGATTTCATTTTGAGCTTGAGCTACCCCCCGCAGAATTTCTAGAGCAGCATTGATATCGCCGCCAATGGGAACTGCGGTGGCAATTGTGTAGGATTTTCGATCGCCGATGCGGGCGTTGTTGAGGTAAATTAGTGCTTCTGGATCGTTGCGATTGCTGTTGAGCGAAGCTTGTAAGTCGGAAATAGCTGCGTTATAGTTGCCAGATGCGATCGCCTGTACTCCTGCTTGTTTGGTTGTTGTTGCTTGCTCTGGAATTAACAGTTTTTGTCCGGCACTCAGACGCTGCCCAATTGCCTGGTCTGACTGCTCGGCATTTCCCGTCGGAGACTTGGGAATTGTCTGATTTGGGAGTGATGAACCTCCGAACTTGATGCCGCCTCGGCTTGTCAGCCACCAAATACCTGCACCGGCTAGCCCGATCGTAATTAGGAGCGATAAGATGAGAACAGCAGTTTCATTTTTTTGTGACATAATTTTACATTTTTATATTTTTGAAATAACGAAGTCATTAGTCAGTAGTCAGTAGCCAGTAGTCAGTAGTCAGTAGTCAGTAGTCAGTAGTCAGTAGTCAGTAGTCAGTAGTCAGTAGTCAGTAGTCAGTAGTCATTAGTCATTAGTCATTAGTCAGTAGTCAGTAGTCATTAGTTATTAGTCATTAGTTATTAGTTAAGCTGTCACGCATTTAAATTGCATATTCAGGGCGGGCTCTTAGGCCCACCCCACAATAATTAGATTGTTTTTTGACATTCTATTTAAATGCACAACAGCTTATTAGGCTCGATTCAAAAACATTGACCAAGGATAAAAAGTGATTTTAACTGGGCGAGCCAGAATTGATGTAGGGTGCGTCAGATAGAGGGATGGGATCTATCAATTGACGATCTCGGAGCAGAGGCATCATGCAAGCCTAAAATCCAGTAGTCACTACTTCCTTATTATATGCGATCGCCCGGACATGATATAATTCAGTAACATTGGCATAGTAAAAATAGCGATCGCACTCTTTAGTCTGAATGCTTTCAAGGTGGTTCCACCAGAAAAGTGCAGGAATTTTTATAAGTTACCGCTTCAAAGATTAGTGAACCCTACCCTGCAAGAGCGCCACTTCCTCCATTCCAAATTTAGTTAAGCAGGCAAGAAATGATAACTGGTGGATTAGATAAAACGCTGAGTGTTGGAACTGAATTATACAATCTAAGGTGAGTAAACCTGAGAACTACCTTGAATAACACCTAGGGGGTAACTCTTCAGTCCTGTATTTAGTTACAAATTTTTACGTTAAAGTTGGGTATATATCATAAACCTTTCAAAAAAAGCTTTTCTTAATTATATCTTTATTTTTCTCCGCGAGTGGGAGTGGGAGGGAGGCTGTAACAGCAAAGGGTTGGGTAAAATAATTAAAGTTTGTTGAAATTTATAAAAATAGCTGCAATACTTTGTAATGTAAAGAGGAAAGTTGAAAAATATCTAAAGACAAACTAATTGGATTGCGATGTCGCTAAGGTAGTATATATGACGGTTTGTCACAGAAAAAGAGTGTTAAGCTCCGCTAAGCTCAGCAAAAGTAAAAGCTCGCTATTTCATTAAGTTCGATCGATAACAAAGGCTAAGGTAAAGTTCATGGCAAACTCAGTTTTAAATCAGCCAAACGCAGCAGGAGTGCAGTGGCAGCCAAAAGATATGATCCGCGGTCTAGTGTGGAAAATTGCGATCGCAACCTGGCTGTTAATGGCAGTAGGCAGCGCCACGCGAGTGATGAATGCGGGGCTCGCTTGCCCCGACTGGCCGCTGTGCTACGGTCAATTAATACCCGCAGCGCAAATGAATTTGCAGGTATTTCTGGAGTGGTTTCACCGATTGGACGCAGCAGCGATCGGCTTAAGCGCGATCGCACTTTTAGGACTATCTTTGTTTTACCGCAGCCGCCTGCCAAAATGGCTGCCAATTGCGAGCGCCGGAGCACTATTTTTAATCGTTTTTCAAGGCGTATTGGGCGGCTTGACAGTAACACAACTGCTCAGATTTGACATCGTTACCGCTCACTTGGGAACAGCTTTACTGTTTTTTGGCGCCCTGCTAGTCATCGGTTTCATGCTGACTCCCTACGAAGCTACAGGAAATGTCGGCAAATTAGCTTGGGTAAGTTCGATCGCAGCATTGTTAGTTTACCTGCAAAGTTTGCTAGGAGCATTAGTAGGCTCTAGATGGGCACTGCACCAATGTTTGGACTCCTCAGAATTGTGCTCGGTAATGAACAGCCACATCGCCGGTATCGTACCAGCTACAGCAGCGACTTTAGCAGTAGCAGTCATGGCTTGGCGGCAGCCTGCACTGAGTCCAAATTTGCGAAAACTGGCTAATTGGGCGAGTGTTTGCCTAATTGCTCAATTAGTTCTGGGATTAGCAACTTTCCGGCTGCACCTTCAGGTAGAACCGCTGACAGTCGCCCACCAAGCAGTCGGTGCTGCTTTGCTGGGAACCCTGATAGCTTTTAGTGTTTTAGCTTGGCGCGATCGAGTTTTATCAGCTTGAGAGTAATATCATGTCCGGTAGCATCGTTATTATATAGTGCAAGGTCTTGTAGGGGCGGGTTCACCATGATTCTCGATCTAAAAGCCAACAGTTTCATAAACCCGCCCCGCCCATACAAGCACGAATCAACCGGACACTCTCTAAAAGGCAGATTTATCTATTTCTTGAGTAAGAGGGGCCGGATTTATCCCTCGGTGGGGGCGGGTTTATTAATCCTTGTAGCTACAGTAAATATTTCTCGTAAAACCCGCCCCTACAAACCAATGACTGACAACTAACAACTAACAACTAATAACCGATGCAAGAAGTTCTTACCAACGACAGGCCCCGCCTCCACGAAAACTTTTCGCAAGTCGTGAAAAGTTACTATCAATTAACAAAACCCAGAATTATTTTACTGCTGCTAATCACCACATCAGCAGGAATGTGGATGGCAGCCAAAGGAGAAGTAGACCCGCTATTGCTGGTGTCAACTATTACCGGAGGCGCTTTAGCTTCTGCGTCGGCGAATACGATTAATTGTGTCTACGACAGCGACATCGATTATATTATGGAGCGCACCCGGTGGCGGCCGATTCCTTCGGGGCGTGTCAAGAAGCGGGATGCTTTGATATTTGCGATCGCCCTAGCTACAATATCCTTTACATTGCTGACAGTTGTTGCCAACTTATTAGCGGCATTGCTAGCGATGTCAGGCATCCTTTTCTATGTCCTAATTTACACCCACTGGCTGAAGCGCCACAGCGTGCAAAACATCGTTATTGGCGGTGCAGCAGGGGCGATTCCGCCGCTAGTTGGGTGGGCTGCGGTTACGGGAGATTTGAGTTGGGGTGCGTGGCTGCTGTTTGGGATTATATTCCTGTGGACACCGCCGCATTTTTGGGCATTAGCAATGATGATTCGCGATGAATACAAGGAAGTAGGCGTCCCGATGTTACCTGTAATTGAGGGCGACGAAGAGACAGCCCGCCAAATTTGGATTTACACGCTATTGATGATTCCTGCAACTTTCCTGCTAGTTTATCCCCTGCATTTAGCGGGCGCGGTGTATGCGGGAACAGCTATTTTCCTGGGTGCTATTTTTGCCCAAAAAGCTTGGTTGCTGTTGCAGACTCCAGAGGATAAGATTGTTGCGCGATCGCTCTTCAAATACTCTATTCTGTACCTGATGCTCTTGTGCGCCGGAATAGTGGTTGACAGTTTGCCTGTGACTCATAATTTGACTACTGCTCTTGTACAAAATGTGCAAACTTTGATTAGTGCAGTTGTGATGTAGTCTGCTTTTAGAGCCCTGACTTCTTGAAGAAGTCGGGGCTCTGGATATATTATAAAATTTAAAGTGGAGGAAAGTTCTGATGGCTGAGAATACTGTGAAAGTAGACATCTCATTTCAATCACTGCTGGAAGCTATTTCGTCACTGGGAATTGCTGAAAGATACAAGATATGGGAATTTTTGGAAGCTGAATTATTCCCGAATGAGGACGATTCTCCAGAAGACATTGCCGAAATTGAAGCTGCCCGTGCTGACTACAAAGCTGGAGATTACACAACTTTCGATCGATATATGGCACAACGGGCAAATTGCTGAGGCAAGTTAATGCGGTTTCTGGCAAATGAAAACTTTCCACCAAGTGACTTGACCATTTCGACCGATGAAATTACCCAACGGAGAGAAGGCACTGCTGGGCGACAAGCTTGAGCGATACTCACTGAATATGCAGCATCCCAAAGGAAAAGATAAAGCCATCCTGTTTAGAAATCGATTGGGAATTACACTAGAAAACAAAGCTATTTTAGAAGTCGCTTTATTAGAATGTGCGGTCAATCAGGAGGCAGAAATTTATAAAACCGACAACTATGGAACCCAGTATGATATCAAATTTTTCATGACCACGGAAACGGGAAGCTCTTGGGTGCTGTCATGTTGGATGATTCGCACCGATGAAGACTTTCCCCGGCTAACTAATACCTATCCTGTCAATAAGTGAGGATACTGTGATGACGTTACACGAGTATGATGTTGTTGCCTTGACTGAAGAAATTCACGCAATCCATAAAGCAACCTATCAGCCAATTTTGCTCCGACCTGGACAAGTTGGCACTATTCTGATGAGCTTTGAGGATCGTGCTTATCTAGTAGATTTTGCGGATGCTCAAGGTAATACCTATGCAATGGAAACCATTCCCTCAGAGAAACTCATGGAACTCGTTTATGAGCCACTTCCTGCCTACGCCTAACCTACGAATAATACTTTACAGAGTATTGAGTTGGAAGTGGCGATCGCAGAATTATATCGCGGTGTGAGTTTGGGGCGATAAATGAAGTAAGCTAGAGACAAAGGTTTTAAATAATTTTAACCAATGCCAGCATCCGTTGCTTATCTGTTTGACAGAATTACAGTGAACCCAAGACAATGTGGCGATCGTCCCTGCATCCGGGGAATGCGGATTCGAGTCATCGATATCCTAGAGTTGCTGGCTGCGGGTGAGCAAATTTTTAAGTTTATCGAAGAATTTCCAGACTTGGAAATTGACTATATTAAAGCTACGCTTCTGTATGCAGTCCGCAAGCTCGATCGTCCTGTTTTAGCCGCATGACAATTTGGTTGAATTTTCATCGAACGGCAGCAATTGCTATGTGAATTAGTGCCACTTTTGGTGAAATACATCAGCGATCTGCGGTATTTTTCTCTTCTATTGGGTATTGTACCGCAACTGCGATACAATTATAAGTTCGACTGCTAGATTTTCGTAAACTCGTAATCAGTTGATATATTTCGGGAATGTCTGAAAAAACTCTGCTAAGTGAAATTGTTCATTGTCCCCATGCACGAGAGTGTCAAGAAGATATTTCTGTTGAAAATCCATGTCGTAAAATTGTTGACTCTCAAAATGCAATTGGGTTAGAAAAATTTCAAGTGCCTGAACCTTGGAGTGGACAGATAGAGCAAGCACCCATTCTCTTCCTGAGTTCAAATCCATCAATTGGCTCTGATGAAGATTACCCAACTTGGGATTGGTCATGTAGCGAAGTACACGATTATTTCAATTACCGTTTTGGAGGAGGACGTAAGCACTGGATCGTTGATGGTACAAAATCCTTGCTAAAAGACGGGAAATATAGTCGCTCTACTCGATTTTGGGCAGCGGTTAGACAACGTGCGATTGAGCTACTTCAACGGAACGTTAGTCCAGGCATTGATTATGCGCTTACCGAGATAGTGCATTGTAAGTCTCGTGCCGAAACTGGTGTAGAAGAATCACAGGAGCAATGTGTGGAAGCCTACTTGTTGAGAGTTTTAGAACTAGCAAGAGCAAAAGTGATAGTGGTACTGGGCGCACGCGCAAAGCAAGTGATTCAAAGCCAATTCAATATCTCTACAGCAAATTCAATATCCGAGTTCGTTGAGATAGGGAATCGTGAAAGATTTTTTGCTTTTCTCCCCCATCCAAATGCTCGGACCCACCGTTCTTTTGCTAAGTGTTTACAGGGTGATGAACTTGAAAAGTTACGCGCTTTTTTGCGGTAGCATCCAAATACGGCAAGAGATGCGCGCACTCGAACAACGCCAATGCACCCGACCGTCGAAATCCTGTCGGTGGCAGTCTGAGGTAATTTGCGGCGGGTGATTGGCAACGTTAGACCGCTAAATCTGAGTTGGGTAGTGGCTTGAATGTATCTATCAAATTCCAACCCAAAGGTGAATGTCATGCAAGCTAAACTTCAAGAACAACTTTCTCCTGATGCCGAAGTTATTTTGGGACGCTTGCCAGAACGAATTCCAGAGACGCCGATCGCGCGTGCTGCGAAAATTGAAGATCCGATCGCCATTTCGATCGCCAATTTTCAAGGGCACAGAAGCATTAGGTTTTGTAGATTGCAAACCAGGACGCGGGCAGTAAAATCGAGAAGTCCCAGGCGATCAAGTTCGAGATAAGGTGAAAGCCCGATCGCTAAAATGATGAATAGATGTTGCTGCCAAGATAACCATGACCACCATCACCCTCAACCTCTCTCCCGAACTCGAACACCAGATCCGCACTGAAGCATCTCGACAGGGCGTTGAACCCGATCGCTACATCCTCAACGCCCTGCAAGAACGCCTCCAGCCTAGACTTCCAACCACCCAACCTACTGAAGCCGACTTGCTGCAACAAATTAACATCGGCTTTAGTGCACAAACCTGGGAAGAATACCATGCCCTCATCGCCAAGCGTCATGCCGAAACCCTGACTCCCGAAGAACACAAGCAACTGATCCAAATGAGCTCGCGCCTTGAACAACTCAATGTTGCCCGCATTCAAGCCTTAATTCAACTCGCAACCTTCCGCAACCAACCTCTGACAGATCTGATGCAAACCCTGGGCTGCCTGCGGGTTCTTCCGTCTATGATAATAAGTAGTTAGAATCAAAAAAATGTATGCCAGTTGTAGCAGTTAAAACTTACATAGAGTATCGGAATGATGCCTATTGGGTTGAAGGAACTCGGATTTCTCTTGACTCGATCGCCTATGCTTTCCAACAAGGATTATCGCCCGAAACTATTGTTCAGTCTTTCCCACTACTGACACTGGAACAGGTTTATGGTGCGATCGCCTTTTATCTAGGCAACCGCGCTGAAATCGACGCTTACTTAGCCGCCGAAGAAGCTGCATTTGATGCCATGCCTCAACCTCTACAAACCAGCGATCCAGCTTTGTACAACAAACTGATTGCAGCTAAAGCAGCAACACAGCAGGTGCAATCGTGAATGTGCGCTATCAAGCTGATGCTGACTTAAATCAGGCGATCGTCACAGGATTACTGCGACGAGAATCTACAATCGACTTTCAAACTGCTTTTGCTGCTGGGTTAGAAGGCGTTAAAGATTTAGAAGTGCTGGCAATTGCAGCACAGCAAAGACGTGTTCTTGTCAGCCACGCTCGCAAAACAATGCCATCGGAATTTGCTGAGTTCATTACTACTAATCAGAGTGCTGGAGTCATTATTGTTTCCCGAAAAATACCGATGGAAGTTGTCATCGAAGAACTACTCTTGATTTGGGCAGCATCTAGTGCAGAGGAATGGGTCGATCGTATTGCTAAGCTACCCCTTTGATGCACACTAAAATGGATATTGAAAGCGTTAAGCTAGAAACAGACAACAGAGAGCCAACCTACGCAAAAGGTTAATATCAATGGTTGAGATCGCCCAAAAAACCCTTTCCTTCGAGGAATTTCTCAACTGGGATGACGACTCCGGCAGGTCATTTGAGCTAGTCAATAAAGTACATCTTGAACACTACCAAATTTTTCAATGTTTCAACTTCTGGCTGTCAGTGGGAAAGTGGCGATTTCTGTTGCAGATTCTGGCAGAGGGGGGCGCAGACAAAGATAAACTAGCGGCCCTAACAGCGGAACTAGAGAGACTGCCCAAAAAATGCGATCGTCCGCAAGTCCGCGGCGTGCCATGTCGTCTCCCAAAAGTGAGGGAAATATTACAGCCATCAAGCAACAATCCCAAGTTATTAAATGCACAAAAGGAATTGACTGCCACTGCTTGACAAAATCTCCCCAATCTCCATTTAACCAAGCCCAAGCTAACAGCCAGATAGTAGTTAGTAAAAGTACAATCCCTGTCCAGCGGGAGTCTGATATTTTGATCAACATATCTTTGCGGCCGGAAAATTCTTGCTGGGGCTGGCGGAGGAGTAAGTAGGGAATTAAGCCGATGATACCGGCGCCGTTGGAAGCGATGAAAGCAGGCCCAGCGGATATATTTTGGGTTTTCTCATCAATGAATAGGAGGCAAGCGTAGACCATCGGCCACACTCCCATGAGAGCGAATATGGTGACAAGGTAGGGGTTAATTCCTTCTAGCTGGAATTTGAGCATTTTTTCAATAACTGTTAGCGTTCCGGGCTGATCGAGAGGAGCTAGCAGCAAGGTGTAGGCAATAAATGTTGCCCACAGCAACCCCAGAAAAAGTTTTGTTTTCATCATATATAACGAGTAGTGGAAGCCGACTAAAGTAAATTATGGTAAAGTAGCCGCCGAGTTAGCGCCGTCTATCTTAGGTAATAAGCAGTTCGATTGGAACAGCGGCGGGAAACCCCGTTTTAGTTGGGGGATGAAATGCTCTACAGCAGCCGATCCTTACTTTAGGCAGACGCAGGAGCCGCGTCAGGAGAGATACATTTTAAAGAATCGGTTGTTTTTATTACAAAACCCCCCTTAGAAAAGGAGTTTCAGCGGTGAACTTAATATCTGTAGAGGAACTCAAAGCACTGGTACAACAATCTCCTGGATTGTGCGTCTCAATTTATATGCCAGTCGCTCAAGGAACAGAAATTCAACAAAATCCGATTCGGTTCAAAAATTTAATCAGAGAGGCTGAAGACAAAATTGTAGAGTACGGATTTGACAAAAAAGAAGCGGCCCAATTGCTAGAGCCAGTCCGAGCAGAAATTGACCGGGAAAACTTTTGGGAAAATCAAAGCAACCTGCTGGCGATTTTTGTCGGTTCGGGATTTTTCCGCTACTATACCTGTCCGGTGAATTTTGAGGAATTAGTGGTTGTGAGCGACAATTTTCACGTCAAACCGCTGATGCCTATGCTGACAGGAGATAATTTATTTTATGTTTTAGCTCTCAGTCAGAAGGAAGTGAGGCTGATTGAGTGTACGCCTTACAGTGCTAGGGAAGTTGAAGTTGAAAACTTGCCGAAAAGCCTTGAGGATGCTCTGCAATATGACCCGACTGCTAAAGATGGTCAGTTTCGGATTGCTACTTCAAAAGGAGGCACTAATAATTCTTTTCAGCAGCCGGGAAGTTTTCACGGTCAAGGAAGTCCAGATCGAGATGAACCGCAGCAGGAAATTTTGCAGTATTTCCACATAATTGATGGGGCGCTGCACAAATATTTGCACAATAAAAAAGCTCCTTTAGTGTTAGCTGGAGTTGAGTATTTGCTCCCGCTTTACCGAGAAGCAAATACGTACCCGCATTTATTTGAAGAAGGAATTACAGGCAATCAGAAACTTCTCAAGCCGGAAGAGTTGCGGGCCGAAGCTTTGCCGCTGGTAGAACCTTTGTTTTTGCAGGCTCAGTCAGAGGCGATCGCACAATACCACGATCTGACAGGAAGCGATAAAATTTCTGCTGATTTGAAAGAAGCTGTTTCGGCTGCTTATTTTGGACGAGTCGATCGACTATTTGTTGCTCTTGGCGTTCAACAGTGGGGTACTTTTAATCCCGATACGAACGCGGTGCAAATCCACCCAGATGCAGAATTGGGCGACGAAGATTTGTTGAATGCGGCAGCAATTCAAACTATTCTCAATGGCGGAACTGTTTACGCGGTGCCACCGGAAAAAGTGCCGGACGAGGCGCCTTTAGCTGCTATTTTCCGCTATTAATTTACCAGGTTTAAACCAATGGAATCGAGTTCAATGACAAATTCCGACAAACAAAACCAAAGTAGCAGCGGCGATACCGAACGCTGGGCATCTTTAATTGGTGGCGGGGCGCTGGTGCTTTTTGGTTTGTCGCAGCGTTCTTTGAGAGGTGCT
This sequence comes from Microcoleus sp. T2B6, assembly GCF_036700475.1. Classification (NCBI taxonomy): domain Bacteria; kingdom Bacillati; phylum Cyanobacteriota; class Cyanophyceae; order Oscillatoriales; family Microcoleaceae; genus Microcoleus; species Microcoleus sp. T2B6. The sequence continues at coordinate 105,579 of NZ_JAUBOZ010000001.1, forward strand.
TTGCTGGCGGTTGCGGGCGGCGGTTTAGCGGCTCGCGGGCTGGGGGTTGTGGAGGGTTTGCAGTCGGCCGCTGATCCGAATCAAAGCATTAAAGTTGAAAAGACGGTGACGATCGACAAACCGGCTGATGAATTGTACCGTTTGTGGCGCAATTTTGAAAATTTACCTCGGTTTATGAAGCATCTCAAACACGTTACGGTAATAGATGAAAAACGTTCTCACTGGATTGCCAGCGCGCCGATGGGCAATAGTGTGGAATGGGATGCAGAGATTGTCCGCGAAGAAGAAAATCGCTTAATTGCTTGGGCGTCTGTTGAAGGATCTGATGTTGACAATTCTGGCTTTGTGCGCTTTCAACCGGCATCTGCAGGACGCGGTACTGAGGTAAAAGTTGTCATCGAATACAACCCTCCGGGCGGTGCAATTGGTGCTGGTGCTGCTAAACTATTTGGCGAAGCTCCCGAACAGCAAATTGCCAATGATTTACGTCGCTTTAAGCAGTTGATGGAAGCTGGGGAAATAGCGACTACGGAAGGTCAACCTTCGGGCCGGAAGTAAGTATAGCACTTTTGGTGGTAAGCCCTTGTAGGGACAGGGCGAGTGTAGGGACTTAGGCCAAGCCCATAGGTGTTCAACTTAAGCTTTTTGTCCACCAGTCCTCCCGCCCACCCGTTAGTCCGCCAGGGAATGAATTCCCTGTCTCATAGCTAAAGTCCTCTCAAAGAGGACTGAAAAACTCATTAGTCGTCTTCAGACGACTTTAGCTTTGAGGCAGCCAGGGAATGAATTCCCTGTCTCATAGCTAAAGTCCTCTCAAAGAGGACTGAAAAACTCATTAGTCGTCTTCAGAC
>NZ_JAUBOZ010000001.1:106529-124236 GCF_036700475.1 Microcoleus sp. T2B6
GACTTTAGCTTTGAGGCAGGGGTTTCAACCCCTGTCGGACTGTCGGACTATCGGTTGTACGTTAAGTTGACACCTCTGGACTCTTGGAGTGTCCCTACGACACGAGCGATCGAGCGGGATGTCCTTGAGTACAAAACGTAGAGTTTGTGCTCTCAAGCTATTTGTTGTTTACCTGATTAATTGATGTCATCTCAAGTGGTTTTCGGAAATGCGGGCGCTGAAGGTGCAAGTCGGGGCGGTTGGTTTGCGGGTCACTTTATGACTCCTGAAGATGACCCGCGATCGACTTCTGTTTTAGAGGTAAAATGGGGCACTCACCCCGCCGGAGATTGTAGGACTCAGTGGGCGGTAAATGCGGAAGCCACAACGCTTTCTATCCTGGTAAAAGGGCGGTTTCGCCTGCAATTTCCAGAGCAAGAAATCTTGCTGTCTCGCGAAGGAGATTATGCTCTCTGGCTACCGGGAGTGCCTCATTATTGGTCGGCCGAGGAGGATTCGACGATCGTCACTGTGCGCTGGCCTTCTCTACCTGGAGATAGTTCTGGAGTTAAGAATTAACTTTAACTTCGGGAACCAAAACGCGGCCGCTATAACCTGCGCGCTGGTAGCGATCGATCGCCTCTGATGCGATAACATCCGCTTTCCCACTCTCCACCAGCGCTACGCAAGCACCGCCAAAACCTCCGCCCGTCAGCCTTGCGCCGAACACTCCCGGAATTGACTGCAAGATTGCCGCCAGCGTGTCTACTGCCGGCACCGAAACTTCGTAGTCGTCGCGCTGACTGGCATGGGAAGCATTCATTAACTCGCCAAAACGTTTTGCTGGCAAAGATTTTACCGCTTCGAGTACGCGGTTGTTTTCCGTAACCACGTGGCGCGCTCGCCTTCTGAGGGGTTCCGGCAATACTTCGACAGCTTGGGGGTCGGCGATATCCCTGAGAGCCTTAACTCCCAATATCCGCGCGGATTCCTCACACTCGGCGCGCCGCTGGTTGTAGCCGCTTCCTGCTGCCAGTTCGTGGCTTTCGCCACTGTCAATTATTAAAATTTCTGTGTTTGTGGGAAAAGGTATCGGGCGGCATTCGAGGCTGCGGGTGTCGATCAATAGCATGGTGTTGGTGTCTGCTAAACTCGACGCCATTTGATCCATGATGCCACAGTTCAAGCCGGCATACCGGATTTCGACTTGCTGTCCGATTTGAGCTAGCCGCACGTCGTCTAGGGGGAGGTTCAGCAGGGCGCGCACTCCTCTGAGGGTGGCTATTTCTAAAGCGGCGCTGCTGGACAAACCGGCTCCGATCGGCACAGTCGAGGTAATGTAGAGATTTATTGGCGGTATTTTGTATCCTTCTTTTTCTACAAGTCTCAGGCAGCCACAGATATAACTGACGAATTTTTGCGGTATGGTATCGTCGTCTGAAAAATTTATGAGTTCGTCATATTCTGCTGAATAAACATGGTGTCGATCGTCACTGCTGAAGCCGATTTGTACTGTGGTGCGCTGGGGAATCGCAGTTGGAAGTACAAATCCATCGTTGTAGTCTGTGTGTTCGCCCAGCAGGTTTACTCTGCCGGGGGCGCTGGCTGTGGTTTTGGGTAATGTACCAAATACTCGTTGGAATTTCATTTTTGGGGAAGTGGTAATTGGTTCTTGGTTATTTGTTATTGGTTATTTGTTATTGGTTATTTGAAAAAACCGCTATCCGTGCCTCCGTGACTTACGTGTTGTCCTGTTGGTAATTGGGAAGAAATAAATTTATTTTTTATCGTTTGTCCTTATTATAGTGCCCAAGTTTTTTGGTTAATTCAACCCCTGTTAACAAAAATAAACATCACCGTAGGTTGGGAAGAGATATTGAGCTGTGATAGAATGACAGGCTAAGATTTCTCCAAAAATTCAAAAAATGCGATCGACCAGACCCCGAAAACAGTTTGCTCAACATTGGCTCAAAAGCGAGAAAGCCTTAGATAAGATTGTGAAAGCGGCTTCTTTGGATCGCGATCGCGTCCTAGAAATTGGGCCGGGCACGGGGATTTTGACTCGGCGTTTACTGCCTGCGGCTGAGTCTGTTGTTGCTGTGGAGATCGATCGAGATTTGTGTCTCAAGCTAGCCAAACAACTCGGCAAAACCGACAATTTTTTACTGCTACAAGGCGACATCCTGGAAATGGACTTAGAGGCTGAACTAACGGCCTTTCCCAAATTCCAAAATCCCAATAAAGTTGTTGCCAACATTCCTTATAATATTACCGGCCCGATCCTGCAAAAACTGCTGGGAACGATATCTGTTCCTGCGGCTAAACCCTTCGATGCGATCGTGCTATTAGTGCAGAAAGAAGTGGCCCAAAGGCTTTACGCTAAACCGGGTTCGACAGCTTTTGGCGCGCTATCAGTGCGGGTGCAGTATTTAGCAGAATGCGAGTTAATTTGCGATGTGCCGTCTAAAGACTTTTTTCCGCCGCCAAAAGTCGATTCGGCCGTGGTGCGGCTGCTTCCCAGACAGATAGAAACTGTGGCGGTTAATCCGCGCTATTTGGAGAATTTAGTTAAGTTGGGATTTGGTAGCAAGCGCAAGATGCTGCGAAATAATTTGAAAGGGGCTGTGGACTTAGATAAACTTGTTCACTTGTTAGAAGAGTTACAGATAAATCCTCAATCTCGCGCTGAAGATTTAAGCGTGGATCAATGGGTAAGTTTGAGTAATAATATTATGTGCGATGTGTGAAATTCAGGATTGTGTTAGATACCAGAATTATTAAATAATTCGGATATCGGGGTGTTTTTTTATCCGGGCTTTTCGCTGTGACTCCTAACAGTTTAATTTAGGTTTTATGGGGATTTTTAAAGGTTTATTGCAGCCTCATGGGAATTTTTATAATAAATTCTACACCTTGCCCCGGTGCAGAAATACAGTGCAATTCGCCTTTATGTCTTACTGTGATAATTTGATAGCCAATCGATAAACCCAATCCCGTGCCTTTACCTACTGGTTTAGTGGTAAAAAATGGATTAAATAACTGGTTCCTCACCGATTCTGTTATTTCTGGCCCGTTGTTGCTAATTCGGATTTCTACCACTTGACTCTCTAAAACTTTGGTAGAAATTTTGATGAGGCGACGATCAGCTTCATTGGCTGCAATCCCCTCGCTGTGACTGTCTTCTTCTAAAGCATCAATAGCATTAGCCAGGATATTCATAAACACTTGATTTAGCTGTCCCGGATAGCACTCTATTTGGGGTAAATTGCCATATTCTTTGATAACTTGAATTTTCGCCAAACCGGGCTTAGCATTCAATCTGCTTTGCAAAATCATCAGTGTGCTGTCAATTCCTTCGTGAACGTCGGCTAATTTCATTTCTGCTTCGTCATGGCGCGAAAAAATTCGCAGCGACTTGACAATACCGAGAATGCGCTCTGCCCCGTTTTTCATAGAAATTAATATTTTTGGTAGGTCATAGATAATAAAATCTAAATCTACAGACTGGAGTTTTTCTCTAAGTGTGGGTAAGGGATTCGGATACTGCTCTTGATAGATATTCACCAATTCTAGCAAACTATCGGCATACTCGCGAGCGTGAGTAACATTCGCGTAAATAAAGTTAATCGGATTGTTGATTTCATGAGCAACCCCAGCGACTAATTGCCCCAAAGATGACATTTTTTCGCTTTGAATTAGCTTTGATTGAGCCTGCTGCAATTCAGACAAGGCTTGTTCGAGCTGTTGAGTTTGAGACTTTAACTCTGCGGTGCGTTCCTCAACTCTAATTTCTAATTCTTCTTTAGATTTTTTTAGTGCAGCTTCTGCTAATTGCCGCTCGACAATTTCCGATGCTAGGAGTCGGTTGGTCACTTCTAACTGTTGAGTTTGAGACTTTAACTCTGCGGTGCGTTCCTCAACTCTAATTTCTAATTCTTCTTTGGCTTTTTTTAGTGCAGCTTCTGCTAATTGGCGATCGACAATTTCAGCTTCTAGGAGTCGGTTGGCGGATTCTAACTGTGCGGGACTGGGAAGTGCTAGGGCTTGAGGCATTAAGTCTACCAAAAGTATGGCTGTAGCAAAGGAAATAAGGGCAGTAATTGCTTTCATTGTTCCTGAAAGCCAATAGGTAGGATGCCAAAGTGTCCAGAGTTCAAATATGTGAGTGATGCCACAGGCGACGATAAAGGTTCCAAACAGGGCAAAGATCCAATTAAATGGCAAATCTTCGCGTTTGGAAATAAAATAAACCAATGTAATCGGGATGGAAAAATACGCGAGTGCAATTATAGAATCTGAGGCAAGGTGAAGCCAGACTAACGGGGTATGCCAGAGATAGCAGTGGCCGTGAGGAATAAATGGCCCGGAACTAAAAAAAGTTTTCCACATTTCCTGCATAATATTTCCTTTGAGTTGTGAGAAAATGGACTCGGACTGGTGCCAATTAATTGCAACCAGGGGTTTCTTTCACCTGCGGCTTAATCACCTATGCGTTCATATTCTCTGCTAGCTTCCGCAAAAATCAATCTGTATCTGGAAATCATAGGCGATCGCCCCGACGGATATCACGAACTGGCGATGGTACTTCAAAGTATAGATTTAGCCGATCGAATTGACTTACGCGCGATCGGTACGGACACGATTCGCGTGCGCTGCGATCACCCGCAAGTCCCTCCTGACAAGAATAACCTGGCCTACCGGGCGGCGGATTTGTTGGCGAAGCAATTCCCCGATGCTTTGGCGAAATACGGCGGAGTCGAGATTGCCATTCACAAGCAGATTCCAGTGGCGGCGGGGCTTGCCGGCGGTTCGGCCAATGCGGCCGCGGTTTTAGTCGGGATGGATTTGCTGTGGCAATTGGGACTTACTCAGTCGGAGTTGCAAGAGTTGGGGGGAACTTTGGGTTCGGATGTGCCTTTTTGCATTGCTGGAGGTACGGCTTTGGCAACTGGTCGCGGAGATAAACTGTCGCCGCTGCCTGATTTGGGGGGCTTTTCTGTGGTGTTGGCCAAGTACCGCAATCTCAGTATTTCTACTGCATGGTCGTATCAAACTTATCGCCAGCAGTTCAGTAGTTCCTATTGTGCAGCGGAAGATTTGGTGTGTCGCCGGCAACGGCTGCATTCGGGCCCGATGGTGGGGGCGATCGCCCAAAAAGATCGATCGAAAATTGGTCAATTGCTGCACAACGATTTAGAAAAAGTTGCTTTGCCTGTGTACCCGCAGGTGTTGCAGTTGCGGCAGGCTTTTGAGTCGGCGGGGGCTTTGGGAACGATGATGTCGGGTTCCGGGCCAACGGTGTTTGCGCTGGCCGAGTCTTCAGAGCAGGCTCAGCAAGTTATGGAACGGGTTAAAAGTGCGATCGCTTCTCCAGATTTGGATTTTTGGGTAGCACAGTTTAGCAATACTGGAATTCAGATTTTTTCGGAGGGAAACGAGACGAAACCGCCGATTTCGAGGGTGTAACTCGAAGAGGGTGCGATCGCGATCGCCCGTTAAACCTGTCTAACAGGCGAGGGTCAAGATTAATCTAACTTTTCGCAGAGTCTATTGAGATCGAAGAACTGATAATATGTCATGCAACAGGGATTTTAGTTTTGGTGAATTAACCAGAAATCTAAAATCTAAAATCTAAAATCTAAAATCGCCATGACTGATTTAACTAATCCAAATTCTACTTCTAAACCTCTGAGTTCGGCTGGAGATGCAACCTCTGCATCTTCCACGCCGCCGACGATTTTGCGGTGCGTGATGGGTTCGCTGATCGCGGGTGGCTTTGCGGCGGCTTTGTACGCGCTAACTTTGTCTATAGTCCAAACTTTTGCAAATTCCCCCATTCATTCTGACAATGTGACTGCGATTAACATTGGCGCGGCTGTGCGAACTTTAGTCATGGGGATTGTGGCTTTGGGTGCGGGTGTTTTTGCTTTTGCATCTTTGGGTTTGATGCTGCTGGCTGTGCAACTTTTGATTCAAAAGTTGGTGAAAAAACCCACAGGTTGAAGTCTACAGGTTGAAACCATCGGGATACACAAATTCTCCTCCGCAAGGCAAAGACTGAATAGTAAGATCGAAGCAATGGAATTATTTACGATCGGACACTCCAATCTGAGTATTGAAGCGTTTGTTTTGCTGCTGCAACAACACGGAATTACGGCGGTTGCGGACGTGCGATCGCATCCTTTTAGCCGCTATTTACCTCATTTTAATAAATCCGAAATTAAAGCTTCTCTGTCAAGTGTCGGCATTCAATATGTTTTTTTAGGCAAAGAGTTGGGCGCGAGACCAGAGGATTTAAGCTGTTACGATACTAGCGGCAAAGCTTTATACGATCGCATAGCAGCAACTCCTCTATTTTCCGAAGGAATTCAGCGCTTGATCCAAGGCGCAGCAAATTATAAAATCTGTTTAATGTGTGCGGAAAAAGACCCGATTACTTGTCATCGGACTATTTTAGTTTGCCAGAAACTCAGAGAATTTAATTTACAAATTAATCACATTCTTTCCGATGGCAATTTAGAATCGCACCAGCATTTAGAAGAAAGACTTTTGAGCAAGTTTAACAAAGGCAAAAAAAATAATGAGCCAATTCAGCTAAGCTTGTTTGAATTAGAGCCTCAAGTTAAACAGGAAATAGTAGATTTAGAAACAGCTTATTATCGTCACGGATTGGAAATCGCTTATGTCACAAAAGAAAGCCATTAATTTATTTACAATTGGTTTCACTCAAAAAAGTGCGGAGGACTTTTTTGGGATTTTGATGCAAGCGGGAGTCCGCAGGGTGATCGATACACGGCTGAATAATGTATCACAGTTAGCAGGTTTTGCTAAGCGAAAAGATTTAGAATATTTTCTGCGAACCATTGGTAATATTGAGTATGTTCACATTCTGGATTTAGCGCCGACTCAAGATATTTTGGATGATTATAAAAAGAAAAAGGGAGATTGGGAGGTTTATGAACAGAAGTTTTTGGGCTTAATGGGCGATAGACAAATTGAACACAAGGTTTCATCGGATATTTTAGACTGTGCGTGTCTGCTTTGTAGCGAACCAAAACCTCATAATTGTCACCGCCGCTTAGTTGCTGAATATCTCAGCAAGAAGTGGAAAAATGTTACAATTAATCATCTTTAATATTTAGTAAGGTGCGTCAGATCGGAGATTTTCAATCATCGCCCTAGAACTTCGTCTGACGCACCCTACCACTAATCTAAAATCTAAAATCTAAAATCTAAAATCGAATGACTCGGATAATTTGTCTCGCTAATTCCTGGAAACGCGGCGACAGGTGCATCGCCGGAATTAATGAACTTCAAGGTAAGTGGGTGCGTCCGGTTTCCGACTTACCAGATGGCCAAATTCCTAAAGAAATGCGGCAGATAAATAGACTTGAACCCGCGTTGTTAGATGTTCTAGAAATTCCTCTGGCAAAGACGGGGCCGGACTTTGGCTTTGAGTGTGAAAATCTTTCTGTTTTACCGGGAAAATGGCGGCAAGTAGGGAAAGTTCCGCCAGCATATTTGCTGAAATATTGCCAGAGTCAAGAATATATTTTGCACAACGATTTGCGATATGTTACGGTGGCATATATGCAGTCTTTGCCAATGTGCGATCGCTTAACTTTGCAATTAGTCAAAGCAGTAAGATTTACGGTAAAAAAGCTAAGTCAAAGATTTGAAGGTGGTAATAAATGGGAAGGATCTCTTGTCACGCAGCAGGGTCAAAGATTGACTGCAACAATTACCGATCCAGTGTTTATTAGAAAGTTAGAATTGGGGTATCGACCGCAAAAAGCTTGTTTGGTAACAGTGAGTTTGAGTATGCCTTGGCGGCCCGATGATTGGGAGGGAGATGACCCTTGTTGGAAGTTGATTGCGGGTGTGGTAGAGTTGCCGGAAGATGTTGTTGAGGATGAAATTTAGTTTTGATCAAAATGGGCGATCGATTATTTATTTCTTTTTATTTACCGCAAAAACTCTGTTCGTGCTATAATTCTGCGGGACTGTAGCAGGAAGGGGTGCTTTTTAATGAAAGCAGAATTTTATTTTGACTGTCACAAATATATTTGCAGTTTAGTTCAAGTAGATTTTGTCAAAGAATTAAAAATAAAAAATCATCAAGGTTTTGTTTTGGCTGTTAAGCAAGGACAAAAGATTGGACTTTTGGGAAAAAGTCGCCATAATGCTAAACAAGTTGATGTATCTAAGCCGCATTTTTATAATGTAATTAAAGCGGCTATGAGCGCTTTGGAATTAGAAACTAAAAATGAGGTGATATTAGAGAGAAATCGAACTCTTGCTGATGCCGAAGAAATGATTCAGCAGCAAAACCGAGAAATTCGGGTTCTCAACGAACAGCTAAGAATACTTGCAGAGCGAGTTGAAGAGTTGTTAGCCTCACAGCAGCCGCTACCAATGGAGATCGTAGATAATCAAATCATAGAAAGTGAAGTTAGTCAAGAAGTAGATGACTGTTCAGCGTCAGAGGCAGATTTCTCGACCCCGGAAACAGAGAATGAAAGCCGAGAAACTGAAATTAGTCAGAACATAAAACAATTAGCAGTCCAGCTAATAGAACATCAACCGCAGTCGTCGGAATTTCAGGAAGTTGAAGAGGCTGAAATCAGTGGCATTAATGATGAAGAGGAAATTGTCGATTCCCAAGTCGCAGAACCGGAAGAAGACTGCATAGAAGTCAAACTCCCAGTAGGCGATCGTCAAATTAAGCAATTGCCTAAAAGAGCTTCTAACAGAAAGATGAGAAAGAAATATTGATGCTTTAGTTACTGAATCATCTTGTCACTATTCAACGTAAAATGCTCTTCTTTTAGATCCCCGACTTCTTTAAAAAGTCGGGGCTCTGTGTATGCTGTTTTTTCTGTGGGCTTACTTATCAATCTTTTCATGAAAACAACTGAGAGCAATAATTCCCTGGATTCGAGATCAAATTGTTTAATATTCCTAACTGTTGAAACACGGGAGAAGACAAGCTGATAGGTAATGCAACTGGCCCGCAGGTAATGCTGTTGTCTTTGATATACACAATTCCGAAATAAGATTGAACGCCTAATTGTTTAGACAAAGCTACTTGAACAGCCAGCGGATTGTTATTATAAATGGCAAGTTTTATCCCGTATAAATAATTGTTTGTTTCTGCCACGGAAAAGCCAACAGATTTCAAAATACCAGCCGCCGAACTCGGTGTTTCCGGCTGTGGAAATGAGATCGTCCCGAAAGAGTTCGTAAATCCCGATCCTTCTAAATATTGTGCAGTTTGATGTTTGTTCAGATAACTAATATATTGTGTAGCTTCACTTTCTTTAGCTTTGCTGATTAATCTGAAGAAAGTAGGTAAAGCAATAGCTGATAATATCCCAATGATAAATATCACAACCAACAATTCAATCAAAGTAAAGCCGTGGGAGGCATTATGACTTTTTTGTACTCGTAAATAGCGTTTATGGTGACAGACATATAGCAACAATTTTTGAGTAAATACAGACATTAATACCTCCTAAAAATCAACTAGCAGTAAAATAATTACTCGCCCTTAAGTATTCCCTTGCAATCCTCGCCAAGTCTTGGGAAACTCAGCTTGATTCTGATAGATAACAGGCAACCAGCTAGCACCGGGAATTTCCCGATCCCAACGCTGTTTGAGTTTTTCTCGTGCTTCCCGCACGGAAACATAAAAAGAATTGCCGCCAGCAAAAGCTTTGAGAAAAACTTTCAGAAACTCCTGGGCGATTAAATCCGGCACCGGTTCACGCATCACGATAATTTGAGGGATATCTAAATCAGCTAATTGCTTACCCAAGCCTAAGCCATCGCAAGAGTTAAAAATTGCTATTTCCAAACCGTGTTTAATAGCTATTTTCAAGGAATCTTTTAGCTGTTCTACAGTTAACTTATCTGTTTTATTGATACAAATCACCCCCGTACTGCCATCTACTTCGCTCTGACTGTGACCCGAAAAACACAAAATATCCCAGCCTATTTCATCGGTGAGATATTCCTTAAGTTTCTGGTAATTTGGTTCTACCAAAAATATGGTTTCTGCTTCTGACAAATTCTCCAATATCTGCCTGTCTTTATCGACATTGATTTCTGTACTGTCGCCCAAAATTGCCAAAATTCTTACTTTTTTTCTGGGTCGTACTGATTTTTTTACTCTGTTAGATTCCTTGCGACTTAAAGCTACTTCTGGTTGACAGTAAGCATTAAAAAATTTCCATTGATGCCAGGGGAGTTTTCGCAGTAAGTTATCTTCTGTTTGGATGATGACCCGCACTTCGTCAGTGCTGTTTAACTTGTCCTGTAATCCCTGCTTGATTGAGAAAAATTGTTCGGATTCTAGCCACTTATTTACATCTATTTCTACTTCTTCAGCTAAGGTTTTTAGCTCCTGTATGGAACAGTGAGTGATACCGGGTTTTATTTTTATGGCACGGTTTTTTCGCCGATGGTTTTGAATGTTATACATTTCTTGCCACTGTTGATAATGTTGGAAAATTATTGGTTGGGGTGGTAATTTGCCTTCTAATTTTATTGCTAAGCGCTGGCGATCGCACAAAATCTCAACTGTCACGTCAAACCCTTGTTTCAAGTCGCCGCTAGCCAAGTTTAAGATGACTACTTGTTCAGACAACGGTCTGACTATATCCTCCATTACTGACAGCAAGTATTTGCGTTGTTCTGCTGAGTTTTGCAGGGCCGGCGCTTCTGTTCCTAGGACTTGTAGCGCTTCTTGATAGAAACTATTGAAATCATTGTTAATTTGTGCTTTGTCGGTTTCAGGAGGTACGGCGAGTTTAATGACAATTCCATTGCCTTTATTTTCAATACTTTGAATATTGAGTTTTATGCCAGGATTTTTTCGTTGCACCTGTTGGAAAGATTCCATGAAAGCTTTCCAGTCAACACCGTACTTAAAAATCAAGTCAACTGTATTTACAACTTCTGCAAAAAAAGTGGTAAATTCTCCTGGTTGATAGTTGTCGTTACCGCTGGGACGGCGTTCGCGATCGTCCGTTCCCGGCTTCGGTTCTTCTAGCAAATAAACATACTTACAATCTACCCATTCGAGTTGGGTAGTGCTGTCAATATTCCAGGTTCCTAAACCGCAAACACCAGTCATTTTGGCATTGCTAAAATCAGTGCCGATCGCCTGAACTTGACTAAATATTGCATATTCTAAATTAGCTGCTTCCAAAGTCGCTTGACTGAGGTCTGCTGTTTGAAGTTGGGCATAGCTGAGGTCTGCACCTATCAGGTTTGCTCCTCTCAAATCCATGCCTTGATAAGATTTGTGATAGCCGTTGCTGGTGACAAGCAACTCTCGCACTGCAGGATTAATTAATATTGTCTCGTCCACTATTGCCCAGTCGAGAAAACGAGCGTGATGCCACATAGTTCGGTGGATAGTAGCAAATCTAAAATCGCTGTTTTTGAGGGTGGCGTAGCTGAAGTTAGTATTGGCTAATTGAGCGCCGCAAAAGCTGGTGCCGCCAGCCGCACCAATGACGATCGCTAACTGGCGAATTACGGCGTATTTATCATCTTCGGCTAAAACTCTCTGAGCAATGTGAGTTCCTAATAATACCAAAGCTACAGCTAAAATGACAGCTCCAGCGATCGCCAAAATAACTACAGGCGGATCGGGAAAGTTTTTGACACAATTATTCAGGAAATCATAGCATTTATTGTTTGTGTTGTCAACTACTCCAGCTTGGATTAACACGGATGCTTTTAAATATCTCAAGGAATTTCTGGCAATAATTCCGGTGGCGATCGCACTTATAGCCAGAGCTTCAAATAAAGCCAAAGCTGCAATCGCCCTCCCCAGAACAACTTCAGCCAATGTTAGGGCTAAAGGAAGAGCGACAATGGCGATCGTAGTTGCAACGACAGCCGCAGTTAAAGTCACAATTAAAAACGGAATATCGTTAGCCTTCGTTTCGCCAGACAAGGCACTCATTAAGGCACCAGTTCTAAAAGACCTTAACCAGGAAAGTATTGGATGTTTATCATTCGAGAACGCAGATAAAAAACCAATTAAAGGTACAAAAACAGCAGCCGCAATACCTAAATAATCCAAAGCTTTTTGTATCCCTTGGCGAATCATGGTAGTCAACAGAATAGCATTGACGAATAAGATGATTGCAGTTGGTAGAAAACCGATATGCTCGGTTGTTTTGGGAATGAGAGATTTGAAGGTATTATCAACAGCAATTACAGCAGCTATTCCTGATATAGCCGAGAGCAGTGCTACAATTATGAAGATTTTGATTTGCGATTTTCTAGCTAGTCCGCACTGAGCGTGATTGAAATTAGCCTCATCGAGAATTGCATTGGTAAAATCTGCCCCTCTGATATCTGCATTGGAGAAATCTGTATTAGTCAGATCAAGGCCTTTGAAAGAACAACCTTGGAGATTTTGACCGCGAAAGTTTTGAAATGTTAATGATGACATAGGGGAGTTCGGCAGCGGATTTTGTAACGGATGTAACGGATGTTTGGCAACGGATTCCTCGTTTCCAGGCTATGCCCATTGGTGACAACTTAAGACGGGAATTCATAATAAATGTCGCTTTTAGGCGAAGTCTAGATCCCCCTAAATCTCCCGGGTTGTTGGGGAGTAGGGGTTGACTTTGATCCATTTCCGGTTCCCCCCTTATTAAGGGGGGTTAGGGGGGATCAGATTTCGATACAAACAAGAGAGACTATCAGTTTAACGTTAACTTGTCACCAATAGGCAGAGCCTAGTAACGAGGAATCAGGAACCAATAAAAATGGCTTAGACGCTCTACATAACGCCGACCGGATACAATTACAAACGAAAAGATTGCTTCACATTTACATCTCCCAGTCCTACAGTAATGCTGAACAATTCTCTTAAGTCTGAACAAAATTCAAAATTAAGAAAGTTGTCAGCCTCTCTCGATTCAGCCTTGAAAATCACTTCTTCTGACTCATCCATCAGCATCAATTTCAACCCAGGAGGCAAATAAGTTTGATTTCCCATGGGATACACTCGCACCTGAATATCCACTTCTGAATCCGGTTCTGGGGGCAGCGTGACTACCAGTGCCACGGACTGTTCTCCTAATTGCATTCCCAAATCTATTTTCTGGCCGCGATCGATGGGTAATGCGTTGTTGCTTCTAAAAGAGCGAAGTTGCAATTGTTTGGGATTTAATAGATCGTCAATTACTTGCCATCCCGCATCAAAAATTTCATCGAACCAGTTCATCAAATTAACTGGTTTCAGTTGTTTTATTCGATTCATGTAGACGAGCAAATCTTCGAGGGAATTCAGTGCACTCAGAGGCACTTGTTTAGCTACTGTTCTGGTAAATCCTAACAGCGTTGCTTGTTTCAAAGATTGGTCTAACTGTACGGCTACATAACCAATTCTGTCTCCCCAAGCATCGTAGGGAATCTGACAAGCGTCGGCATCTGGCAAGACGGGACGGCATTCTATTTTTCCTATTTGTTTAACGTCTAAATCTGCTACATCCATAAGTTTCAGCATTAACGGATTGCGACTATCGCTAACCGGCCAATCTGTCTCAAATCCCATGCAGCGAAGGTAAAAATCTACTGCATACACTGCGAGGGTATTGAGATAAACTTGTTTGAATTTTTTCGGACTGGATTGTTTGCCGCACTGTTGGGCGATTTCGTGGGCTTCAAAAGATAATGGCACTGTGAAAGTTATTGGTTCGATCATTTTACTCATCATTAATTTCTCCGCTTCCGCTCAATTCCTACTGTAATTTATTACGAATGTAATCTGAAAATTTCCGCATATTTCGGTCGTAAAAACTTTGGAGTGTTGAAATGTTTTTGTCAAATCTTTGAGATATAGTCTCCCATTTTTCATCATCTAATCTGGCTAAAGCTATGACTTGCCAAGTGATATCGGGACGACCTCTGATAGTTTTATTTCGGAAAAGATGATCTGGATCTTCTTCTATTAATTTCCGTAGTCTTTCGGTATCTTCCATAATTTCCAGTCGTGGATAATTTTGTTGATAAATCTCCCATTCTTTCTGTTCAAATTTGTCTAATTCATCTACCGATAAACCTTGAGTTATTCTTTCTCTTCTTCTATATCGATCGCACACATCTTGAAATCTAAACTTAAAGAAATGATTCACCCAAGGCATGACTGGTTTTTGTGAATCATAGATGTCAATGTTTTGACAGATATGCTCAACTATTTTCAACCGGGCTTCGCTGTAAATGTCTTCATAAAGATGACGAAGGTTGTCGTCATTTATGTGGGGACGAGTAAGTCTGTTATGACGGTAAATTTGGTCTATCAATTTGGTTAATGCTATCTGTCGCTCTTGGCTTCCGGCTGGGTGCTGTTGAGCTTCTAGGGCTAGCTGTCGAAGTATTTCGTCCATCGGGCTCTCCTCACTCCTCTGGGCATTTTTGTGCAGTCTGGTGGAACTTCTATTTATATTTCGGATATCGTCGGAAGTTTTTACGCATTTCTGGGGCAATTGTTACAAAAATTTACGTTTTAGGGGTTTTGGACAAAAGTTTTGAGGTTTGCGGAAAAAGTTTGGCTGGATTTCGTAAGTAAGAATAAGGGGGCGATTTCCTGGGGTATGGCTTTGCTGGCGCGGGCTTTTGGGGGAAAGGGCGATCGTACTTGCGCTCGCCCTTTTCAAAAAAAGTTTCCAGAGTTGCGTAAAAAGTTTGCCCGCCTTCCGTAAGTAATAACAAGAGGACGCTCGCACTTTTGGAAAAAAGGGCGATCGTCCTTCGGAAATATTGCCATTTTTTACTTTTTCAGGAGAATCATTTCTCTGACTACTATGAAGAAATTATCAATGATTGCGATCGGAGCAACAGTTTGGGCTGGAATTACCAATCCCGTAAGTGCGATTATGGTGTCTTTTGGAGGTAAATCAGTTCCCGGACAAGGGCAATTCTCTAGCGTACCTGGGGCAAAAATAATTGATTTCGAGTCAGGTGCGCCCACATCTGGCCCTGTT
Organism: Microcoleus sp. T2B6; assembly: GCF_036700475.1. Lineage (NCBI taxonomy): Bacteria > Bacillati > Cyanobacteriota > Cyanophyceae > Oscillatoriales > Microcoleaceae > Microcoleus > Microcoleus sp. T2B6. The sequence continues at coordinate 121,520 of NZ_JAUBOZ010000001.1, forward strand.
ATTTACTCGGCTCCTGGTATCGGCCCTACTGTTGTTTCAGGCCACATCAGCTATGTTTTTTCTGCACCAAGCGATGACTACACGAAATACCTTACAGTTGCGCCATTTGGCGATGGTCGAGGAAATAATAATGTCAGCATTAGCTTTGCTGAAAAAATTGATTACTTTGGTATGTACTTAGGTTCCTTTGATAGTTATAATAGCATTGCTTTCTACCAAGACAATGTTCTTCTAAAATTGTTGAGTGGCAATAATGATTCCGTTAATGCTTATGTGAATTTTTTTGCAGAAAAAAACGAGTATTTTAACAAATTAGTTCTAGCTTCTAGTAATCCTGCATTTGAGAGTGATAATCATGGTTATCGGGTTGCTGAACCTGTTCCCGAACCAACTACTGTGTTGGGTACTTTAGCTTTTGGTGCTGTTGTTTCCAGTTGGCGGATGAAGCACAAACAGCAACAAAAAGTTTTGAATTCAACCGTTGCTTAATCTGAGATATTGCACTTCGTTGTAGTCCGTCGGGAGTTTAAAGTTTCGCCTCATAGCGAAAGTCCGGCGGGGGTTTAAACCCCCGCCTCATAGCGAAAGTCCTCTGAAGAGGACTGAAGAATTAATTAGATATTTCCAATAAAAATATCTATTATTCTGGTCATGTTCAGGTGAAAACAGAAATTATTCCCATGTCTATTAGTCCTCTTTAGAGGACTTTAGCTTCTCGCTGTGGGAATTAATTCCTGGCGGTCTTTCGGGTTAAGTCTTGACTTCGCAAGCTTTGAAAAAAAGTTTCCAGATTTGCGGAAAAAGTTGAGCCGGATTCCGTAAGTAATAACAAGAGGCCGATTCCCTTCGGGATAGCTTCGCTTCACGCACTTTTAGACAAACGGGCGATCACCCCCTTTCAGCTCATTATATCACTTTTAATTCAATCCTAGACTAGGAGTGCAATCTCAATGGCTACCACAAATGAAGTTTCCAGCAACCTTCTGCTAACCGATGTTTTGACAACTGACACTTTACCGGGAAGTGCGGCCAAAACTCCCATCCTCAACCCTTTAAGCAACAGTCAAAATATCGGCGGCAGTGCTTTGATAGCTGATACCAAAACTCAGCCAGTTATTGAACCAGAAAAGCTCTCCAATCCGAATGACACGCTGAACTCGAAAAATGCGATTACCCAGCCAAATAGCAAAAAATCCGATGATTCATTAATTATTTCAGACACTCTCAAAAGCGGTTTAAGCGAGTCAGCAAGCAGCAGCAGTAGTGTTCGCGACACCTTATCCGGTTCCCCGTCAGGTACAGATGTCAAAGATACGCTGACAGGAATCAGCAACGATGCACCGTTAAGTGCAATTAAAGATGACACTATTACAGCAGCAGATTCTTTGACTAATCCTCAGAGTGCCGAGAAAATACCATCTGAGAAAACTCCCGCTACTTTAGCCGAAAAAGAAACTAAGACAGAAATTGCGATCGCCCAAAATACTTCTGTCTCAGAACCAAAAGCAACAACAAGTTCAGAAGCGATTAAACCAGATAACTCGCCAGCAGAAAAACCTGCCGCTACAGTCGCCGATATCAGCCAAGACAGCAACAAAACAGCAGAAAAACCTGCCGCTACAGCCGCCGATACCAGCAAAGACAGCAACCAAGAAAAATCTTCAACTAACAGCACAGACAACAACAAACCATCTACAGACAATACAGAAGTCGTCGCATTTGGAACACCAAAAGAATTAAGTCCAACCGTTCCTACATCAGATCCAGTAGCCGATAATTCCTTTACATCCGGGAAATTTGTTGTTGACTCTACAGGTCAAGTCGGCATTGATTTCTTATTGGACGGCGGTTTGTATAAGGGTCAATTAGCTATTATCAGTCTCAAAGGAATGGATAAGTTTTCTCCAGGTTCGGAAGAGTTTCTCAAAGAAGCGGCTTCGAGAGCACTTAGCAATTCTGCAAATGGTCATGTAGTTATTAATGACTTGAGTGAAGGTGCAAAATTTACGGGGAATTTACTCGAAGGCAATTATAACGATGGAGTTTACTTAGGACTTAAGACTTTTGCGATGACTCCGGGGGAGGAATTCGGGGTGATGTTAGTGCCTAATGGGACTGTACAAGAGGTACTTAACAATCCGGCGATAGGAGGAGACAAACGTCCTTTATTCTCGATGGTGACAGCGAATCCTGCTGAGGGATTTCATGTGGGTCAAATTGCCGATGTAACGGGTAGCGGCAAGACTTTTACAATGGAGGATATGCGAGTCGATTTAGGGAGCGATCGCGATTACAATGACTTCGTATTTCAGGTGCGGGGTGCAACGGGTCAAGCTGTGAATTTAGATAGCGTGATTAATGCCGATAAAGATTGGCGAAAAACGGATATGGGTCAGGCTTTGATTGCTTATGCTAAGCCCTACGTTGAACTGAAGTTAGAGCCTGCCAAAGAAGATGCAAAACCTGTCACTAATTCTGTGGCAACTAAAGATGCGGCGGTTTTGGAAACAAAAGTGACGCCGACTGAGGAAGCTAAAAAAGAGCCGATCGCACCGGTTTCCACTCCGAATGAATCTGTCTCGAAAACCGAGGTTACTACTTCGGATCAGGCTGTGACACCAGCGGTGACAATTGAAGAGGAAAAAGAGCCGATCGCACCGGTTTCCACTCCGAATGAATCTGTCTCGAAAACCGAGGTTACTACTTCGGATCAGGCT
>NZ_JAUBOZ010000001.1:124336-233957 GCF_036700475.1 Microcoleus sp. T2B6
GTGACACCACTGGTGACAATTGAAGAGGAAAAAAAGGCGATCGCGCCGACAGCCGCGACTCACTCTGTTTCCGTTTCCGAACCGAAAGCCACGACAATTGAAAGTAAACAAGAGCCGATCGCAACTTCTGTTTCTCCCTCAATCAAAGATGCTGGGGCTTCAGAGCCTACTGTGATGACAGCCGTGGAAACTGAAACGAAAATAGAGGCGATCGCACCGACTTCCACTAATCATGAACTCAATATAAATAAAGATGCGACAACTTCAGAAACGAAGGCAACAGCATCAACTTTAATAGGACTTACCCACGGGAACCCAGAAACCGGGGTTTTCTACGAAAATACTTCGTTGCAGCCCGCAGATTTGATAAAAAACCCGGTTTCTTCGATCGAAGTGCCTAATTCATTTTTAACTGAACCTCAAACAAAAACTAATACAAATCTGTCAACTGTCGAAACTACTAACGCTCAAAATCCAGTTATTCTCCCAACTCAAGAAGTCGCTAAATCAGAATTAGATATTCCTACAACTAACTCATTGTCGAATATCACACCTGGAGTATGGACTGTTGGCGAAACGGGTCAAGTCAGCTTTGATTTCCTCGTTGATGGCGGTCTTTATGAGGGAGAAATTGCGATCGTTAATTTATCGGGAATGGAGCAATATCCGCCGAATTCTGATGCTTTTAGACAAGAAGCAGTTAAACGTGCTTTAAGCAGTTCAGAATTGGGTCATATTGCGATTCGCGATCGCCTGGAAGGTGCGAGATTTAGCGGTGAATTTGGCGAACCAAATGTTAATCATGGTCAATACCAAGGTATCAAAACTTTTGCGATGCCACCAGGGGCTAAATTTGCAGTGATGTTAGTTCCTAATGGCACTGTGCAAGAGATATCGGAATCTCCCAGTCTTTGGCAGGATAAAACTCCCCTGTTTTCGATTCCAGCAGCTAATGCCGACAGTCAAGTAATGCTGGCTGATTTCACTGGAAAAGGTAATACTTTTGCTTGGGAAGATATACCAGGAAACCAGGCCGATCGCGATTTTAATGACTTAATTTTTGCGATCTATGGCGCGACGACCAACGTACCAGAACTCGCAGGAAATGTCAATGCCAATACTCAATGGCTGGAGTCAAAAGTCGGCCAGGAAATTTTAACTCAGTCTTTAGTTAACGATCAGCCTCCTGCGATTAAACCCGTTGCAGATGTTGCCTTGACTCCCGCACAACCAACCCGCACAATTGACCTTAGTCAAGTATTTATTGACCAGGAAACTAGCACTTTAAAATATGAAGTAGTTGATGGTAATAGTGCCTCGTTAGCTGTCAGTTTAGATGTAGATAAATTGCAACTGACAGGATTGCCACAATCAGGTGTTACTGATGTCATAATTCGGGCAACGGATGCAACAGGTAATTCTGTCATTCACAACTTTTCAGTTACTAATAGCAATCTCAGTACGGATTCCATTGCTGCTGTCAATACTGCCCTGACAGATTTAACGAAAGTCATTAATCAAAATTCGGCAAATTTCAGCGAAGGTTTGATCAGCGAAGCAGCCACAGAATCCCTGATCAATCTCACAACTTTATTAGAGCAATATCCCGATGCCCTGCCGCTGTTCAATAAACCAGATTCTCTGGCTAAGCTTGGCATAAGCGACAGCAATATTCCCACTCTCCGACAATTACTGCAAAGTCCAGAGGTGGGAGCGGAATTCGGGCTATCAGTGTCTTTAGGGGAAGCTTTAAGCCAGCCTGATTCCAGGGGATTTGATGAGTTTTTGCTGAATGCTGATGAGGCTATTTCTCTGCTGCCCTCTGATGCTAAGCAGCCGAAAGTTGGATTTATTGACTTTACGGAGGGAGAACACGTTCAGCGAGTTACTTCTGCATTTTCCTCGATTAATTCTCTGGCTAAGTACGACACTTTTACCGTCAATCGGGGGGATTGGGCTGAGCAATTGAGGCGGTTTGTAGATGGGGTGAAAGCAAATGGTGAAAATCGGGCGATCGCCAATCTCAGTTTCGATTTATCCCAATTAGATGATATCGGCATTACCACTCGTTACGAACTCACTCCTGAAGAACAAGCAGCGATTCAATATGCCCGCGAAAATAATGTTTTGCTAGTTGTTTCAGCAGGCAATACGGGCGGGGTAATGTCGGCTTTGGGAGCGGCTAGCAAGATATTTGATAACATTATTACTGTCGGTGCTGTCAATCAATTTGAGTCTAAAACTGACTATTCTGCCTACGGTGACGGACTCGATTTAATGGCTCCTGGGGGCTCGTGGGCGAACGATCCTAATGCTTTTGTCGGCACTTCGCGATCGGCATCCTATGTCACAGCCGCAGCTTCTTTAGTTTGGGCGGCAAATCCAGCATTAAGTTTGACACAAGTCAAGCAATTGCTGATAGATACAGCAGCGGATTTGAATACACCTGGATGGGATAAAGAAACTGGGGCGGGTTTGGTAGATGTGAAAAGTGCGATCGATCGCGCTTTGTCAATGGAACCAACTCCAGCCCCCGTAAAATCAGGGGTTCAGGTAAGTTTATTCAGCGGGGAAGGTCGCGTAGAGACTTTAGCAAGAGCGGCATCTGAGCCAACTCAAAAGGCGATTTCTGACTTAGAAAAAGCTCAGCAAGATTTACTCGAACAGTGGCAAATCTTAGCAGATTTGGGTAATCCGTCTCTCAACTTGTCAGATTTAGAAGCTGACACGATCACGAAAATTGCTGATGCTTTGAATAAGTATCAACAAGTGAGCACTGATGCTGGGATTACTGATGCTCACAACCAACAAAGAGTCGAAGAATTAGCCCTCGCCACGAGTCACTATCAAATTGAAAACGAGCGACTACAAAATCTTTTGGCACAGCAAAAGGAACTTGAGGATAGGTTAGCTAAACTTGGGGCAAATAAATCTGCTTTAGAGACAGAAACTCAAAAAATGTTAGAGGGAATTCAAGCACAAGTTGCCAAAGCTGAGTCAGATTTGGCTAAAGCTAAAGCTAAATTGCTCAATCCTTTTGCGAATGTTGGTGATAATTTGCAGACAGATCCCGCACCTTGGCGCGAAGCTGCAAATAAACAAGAGGAATTTGCCTCTAATTTCCTAGAACAAGCTGCGATTCAAAATGCAGAAGCGACGAGATTTAGTGCGATTTCTAATAACATTAATCCCCTCCGCTGGCAACCTGTGGGTTCAGAAAAAGGCAGATGCGGCCGCCGGCGAGAAATTTGGGGTATGGCAAATGACCCGAACTTGTTAAAACAGAAAAATAAATCGCAATGGCTATCCCAAATTGCTACTCAAAATTCTCAAAATTTACAGCAGCTATCACAGCAAGCAACACAGCAGCAAGGTACTTTGAATGAGTACGCTCAATTCCTAGAAGAAAGACCGAACAATCTCGGTGAAGACGGTATTGAGAAAGCCGATAAAGTGCTGCAAATTTTGGAAGCACAAGCCGTACAACAAGCAAAAATTGCTGAAAATTATGCTAATTTAGCTGCTATTGCTGCATCGCGCCAACAACAAAATCAAATTCAAGCTAATTGGCACAATTCTCAAATTAATCGTTGGGAACAAGTAGGTACTAAACGGACTGGTCGTTCTGGAAAAAATACCCAACCTGTTTATGGATGGGTACACTATCCCGAACATATTGGGCCGCGAGATATGGCTCAACAATTAGCTAATCAAGCCGCTTCGGAGTCGCAAGCTTACGTACAGTTAGCGCAACAAGCACAGCAACAAGCAAGCGCGCTGCAAGAACAGGCAAGAAAGTTAGAAACTGGAATTAAAGATTGGCCATTTTTGAAACAGGGAATTGACTATGAAATTGCGGCGGATGCGTTACGGGTGCAAGCTGAAAAAGACTTGTTGGATTTGCACGATCCGGTACAGCGGCAAAAGTTAGAAACGCTACTTCAAGAAATCGATCTAGCTGAAAAAGAACTGCAAAGACTGGAAAATGAACAGATTCCCGCGCAACAGCAGTTAACCGATTTAACCGAAAATCGGTTGAAAGAAAGTCAGGCTAAGTTAGAGGCAATTCAAGCTGAGAAAGCTGAAGCTGCGAAGAATTTGCAAAACTTTTTAGAAACTGCTGGTTTCTTGTTGCCTTATCGCGAGAGGTTGTGGGCGGTTGACAAACAAATTGAGAAGTTAGAATCCGAACAACTGAATGCGTTCAAGACAATGCTGGAGTTGCAGAATCAATTGCAGAAAAATCCTAGCGATACTTTGCAGCAACAGTTGGATAACTGGGGAAGTTATTTGCAGAATTTAGAGCAAGAATTGGCTTGGGCTAAGTTGCAGCGCGACCAGTTAGCAATGGCTTTGGCTGATTCGCCGGAACGATTGGCGATCGCATCTTTAATCAAAAATCTCGAAACCGCACCCACATCTATCAATCCAAAATCCAAAATCCAAAATCTACAATCCTATGAGGGAAGTAGCGCGAATTTCCTCGCCGGGTTTGATAATTTAGATAGTCGTTTAACTCAAGGAAAAACTGAGCAAGCACAAACAGATAAAGCTCTGGCTGTACTCAAAAAAGAATATCGCGAATTGGGTTTGAAGAAAGCCGATTTAGAAGATGTTCAGATTCCGGCTAAACAAAAGCAAATTGTTGATAAAGACAAGGAAATTGAGGGGACGGAAAGTGCGATCGCCCAAACTATATCCCGTTTATCGACGGTTTCTGCCGCGCAACTGACGGATATTCCAAGTGCGATCGCCTCTACAGATGCCGCAATTCAGCAGCAAAAATCTGCGGTACAAGGCTATCAAAATCAAATCAATCAAGCCTTTGCTGCAGCTAACTTCTGGGAAAGGGAACGACAAGGGCAACAAGCAGCAGCAGATTGGTGGAATAGTCAGATTTGGCAACAAGGAATTGTCGGTTATGAGAAACAACGAAAAAAGACAGTTCCTAAGTATGGCCCGGTTTACAATCCCCAAGCAGAAGCTAACCGAAATGCGGCTCAAGCTGCTGCTAATAATGCTGCTTATCAGCGAGATTTAGCTAGCTCAAATGCACAACTACTCAATGGGACTTTCCAGCCTCAAATTGCGACGGCTCAAGAACAAATAGGCACATTGGAAACAGACAGGAACCTGTTAATTCAGCTATCAGGATTAAATGCTCAAATATCGCAGCAACAACAGCAGCGGGATACTCTTGTCCAAGATTTAGAAAAGCTGAATCAACTAAAAGCTGATACCGAACAAAAACTGATTGACAAATATCTAGAAATTGAACTTACCAGTCAATACTTGGAGCAAGTTGAAGGTGAAGTCGATCGCCTGCAAAGTCGCCTCGATGTTCTCAATCGCACTGGTGTTTTACAAACTAAGTATCAGCAGGATTGGAACGCATGGCAGCAAGCAAATCAAACTCAAGTAACTGCCACTGAATCTTTATTGGCAACTCGTCAAGCTGGAGCAGCAGACAGGCAACAATTGGCTGATTTGCAGTCACAATTAAAGCCGGTTCAAGATAATTTGCAAAAAGGTCGATCGCTCCAAACATCTCTTGCCGATACTCAACAAGCCCTCGCTTTTACCAACCTGCAAATCGGCAATCAAAATTTAGTGATTCAAAGTGCGATCGATAACGATGCTGGACTCGCAGCAGCGGAACGAGCTTACTTGAATTTAGCTGAAGCAAGTCGGCAAAAAACCTGGTATTGGAACGGCCGTGCTTGGGCTTACAATGCTGGCGAAGCTGCGGCCTATCGCAGTCATTTGCAAGCAGCTTCATTTATCGCAGATGAGCGGAACAAACTGTGGCAACGCCGTCAAGAAGCAGCTAAAAAAATTAACGAACTCACTCAGAAAGCCGCCGAACAACAGTCACAAATTGCCACTCTTAACTCCCAGTTACAAGCGCTGGGAGGAGTGCCACAACTGGAAGCGGAGTTTAATCGGGTACAAAGTGCGATCGCCACTGTGAATCAGCGCTTACAACCCCTGCAAGATCGAGAAAACCAACTAATTAAAACCATCCAAAATGCAGCATCTCAGGCCGCAAATCTGGCAGGAGAACTCGCCCAAACAACTCAATTAAAATCAACAGCACTGCGTCAGTTAATTGGTTTGGGAATGCTTGCTTCGGAATCAGATGTTGATTTCTTTGCTACACAAGTCGAGCCGCAAGTCAATACTCATCTGGAAAAATTGCGCGGTCAAGGCCAGGATTTGACAAATCAAATCAATAGCATTAATGACTTAGTTGCTGATTGGGAACAACAACTCGCCAATACAACAGATCCGGTGAGTCAGGAATATCTGAAGAATTTGATTCAACTGTCAAAATCTCAGCTTAGCAGTTTAGAAGCATTGCAAGCATCGAGTCAGACTGCCGCTGACGATTTAGAAAAATTGCTGAAACAAGCAACAGAAGCCCTGCTTCCCTTGCGGCAAAAGCAAGAATTAGAAATCCGCCAGAAGCTAGAAAGCAATGAAAATCGCCTCAATGCTTTGCAGTCTCAGGTCAATTCCGAAAACGCGGCTGAGGCGGCAATTAAAGATGACACGGTGCTAGCTCATGCCCAACTTACTGACCAAGTTCGCCAAGATTTAACTAATAGCGTCAACAACACAACTCAAGACCTATTAGAGGGCAACCCGATGACTAAAAAATTGGGTGATAACCAGCAAAAATTGTCTGAATCTGTTGACACTTTGATAGCTGAAATTAACGATCGATTTGCTGAACCATACGGTGACTATCAGCGGAGTGAGGCGAATCTGGAGGACGGGATTAAGACTCTGGGGGTGGTGGAAAATCTCGCCGATGCACTTGATGGTAGTGTTACTTCTACTGAGCAAGCAATTGAGAAAATTAAACTCCGCATTAAACAGGATGATGAGTTGTGGCAAGAAATTGCTCCTATTGCGATTCGTTACGGTGTTGAGTCGCAGGAATTGAAGGATTATCAAGCACAAATACAGGCAATTCTCGGTTCCAAAACATCTCATACAGAGATAGATGCAGCTACTAAAGAATTAAGAGCGCAATTCCTCAAAGACCATCCTGAAAACGGTACAGCGATTAATTTGTTGCAAGGAGCAACTTTAGAAGGACGTAGCCCAAATCAGCACATATCCAACTTGTTAAATTCAACAGTGGATACATTGCTAGCTGCTGATGCTGTCGAAGGGCGAAATCCAAATCAAGCGCTATTTGATAAAGCAAAAGCCGAACAAGCATCACACGAAGCGCAAGGTTATGCGGCTTTAGCACAAGCGGCTTGGTACGAACAACAAGCGGCTTATAATTGGGCGGTCAGTCGCAAAAATGGCCCTTACTGGTACGAGCAACGCTGGGTTAAAAGACGCTCTGGAAAAGGTCATTGGGAGACTGTTACCCATGTTGACCATAATTGGATTCTTTGGAGTCAATATTCCCAAATATTTCCCCAGTTGCGGCAACAGGGAATTGCACATCTCGCAGAAGCCGATAAATGGCGCAAGGAAAAAGAGCGAATCGAACCGCTGGCGAAGCAGTGGACTGAGGCAAATAATGCGGCAAATCAAGCCCAACCTCCTGTTAAAGAAGCCCGCGATTTCTTTGCACAATTAGAAGAGGCTCGCAAGTCGATTCCAGGTGACAAAATTCAATTAGAATTCTTAGAAAATCTGTTGCCAACGCTGAAGCAACAGTTAGAACAAGCCGAGGCTGAAGCCGCCGCTCAAAATGCTAAAGTGCAGCAACAATGGGAAGAATACGATACTAATTCTGAGGAGTATCGCGCTGCTGTTGCTGATATCCTGGCACGTCGCGGCGAACTGAACAAACAAGCCATAGAAACTCAGCAACAAATTGCTGATGTAGAAAAATGGGTTGAGCGGCAAAGTGTAGCCCTAGCACCGGAATTAGCAGGCACGAAAGCGCTAATTGATTCCCTGAAACAGCAACAGCAAGCAATTACTAATCAAATTGCCGAATTTGTCAATCAAGGTGTCACTGTAGACGGTTTGCAAGATTTATACAGCAAAGAAGCACAGTTAAAACAAACCTTGCAGCTACTGACAAATAAAGCTGCAATCCTCACCGCCCAGCAAACCGCCCTGACCCAAAAACGCACGCTGTTAACAGCACAAAACGAGGTAATTCTTGCCGAACAAAGGTTACTCGATGCTTACATCAAAGACCCCGATGCCGACACTAGCAATTTGCAGCAACAATTGCAAGATGCCCGCGCTGCTTTAGCCGAAGCCCAGCGCTTAGCAGAACAAGCTGAAGCTGCCAGCAAGATTCTCACCGCACCATTGCAACAATTGAAGGAAGATTTGTTGGTGCAAAATGACGAACATCTCAAGCTAGCGAGGGAAAATCAACAGATTCTGAAAGCGTTGGTAGAAGCAACTCAGGCGAATGCTAACTACACCCTGCAAGCTGCACAAAAACAGCAAGAAGTCAACAATTTAGAGTTCCAAATTTTGCAGCGATTGCAGCAAGCAACTGACGCGGGTTTCAAAGAAGCGAAAGCGCTGTTAGAAGTAGCTAAGCACAACGACATGGCGACGGCGGCAGAGATTTACTATCGCGATTACAGCGATTTAGCAGGCGATAAAGGCAATAGCTCTAGCCCCGGTTTAGCTAAGCCAGAAGACCGAATTTTAGCAGACAGATACTATCAGGAAATGCTGAATAACCGGGAGTTACAGCGCCGCGCTCGATCGCAAGCAGATGCCTTTGGTACGGCGAGAAGAACCGCAGAAGCGCATATAAAAACGCTGCAAGCACAGCAAGAAACGGCTGCTAAATTGTTGAGCGATTTAAATGACAAAATTGCCACTACCCAGGAGGAAAGGGAAAAGAAAGAACAGGAATTAGCCATTGCTCAAGCACGTCTCGATGGCATTACTCGCATCCGCGAACAAACGGAACAAACCTTTATTCAGTTAGTAACCATCGAAAAACTGAATTTAGCCCAAGCGCAATTAGAGCAAGAAATTGCCGAATCGCGCCAGCAGGGAATTGATGAAGCAGTGCAAGCCAGGATGGAACGAGACAGAGTAGAAACGGCACGTCAGAGAACAGAAACTGTTGCCAAAATCGAACTGTTGCGGCAATTGCAAGCGGAAGACAATCTGCGGCAGTCCTTAAATCAGGCGCGGGGAAATCTGGGAATGACTACCCTGGAAGCAACGGACGATCCGGTGCAATTGCAAACACAATTAGCGGGACTTCTCGCATCGCTGAAAGATTTGGAAACTCAGCAGGAATCTGATTTGCCGGCGGATTTGAAGGCGTTGTTAGCAGAAGCGCGCGGTGATATCCATGAAGCGCTGCAAGGGAAAGAAGCGGCGAATATTCAGGAAAATCTGCTGAAGGCAATGGACGGTTTGATCGGGCAAATTCAGCAGTACAAAACTGAGATAAGTCGCATCGATCTAGAGGAACAGTGGGATACTCAGTTGTTGCAAACTGCCGAGACTGATTTGCAAGGTGCTTCTCAACAATTGTTGAAAGAGTTGCAGCGTGCTGAGGAATTATCGGGTGAAAAGCTGGTGATTGAGCCGCTGTATATGGAGGCTTTGACTAAGGTTGCTTATGCGGAACAAGCGGTGAGTATTTCTGAGGATTTGGCTAAGCAGTCGAAGGAAATGCTCGACCAAATTATCAAGCAGCGAATCGAACAGCGGAAACTTCGCAAAAAGATGTTCTGGATGAAGTTGCTGGGAATTATCTCTACAGTTATTGGGATAATGGCAACCATTGCTACTATTGGAGGTTTCGCACCTTTAGCAATTGGTTTAGGTGCAGCGAGTGCGGGAATTAGTGCCATTCAATCAGCCATAAGTGGCGACTGGATGGGAGCAATTTTCAGTGTAGTGATGGCTGGGGTAAACGTCGTTACTGCTGGAATGGGCAATGTCATCTCTGCAACAGCAATGAAGACGATTCAAGGGTTACAAGCTGTAGCTACAGGTGCTTTCAATGGAGCACGTTCTATTATGTCTGGTGACAGTATTTTAGGTGCGTTGCAAATCCTCGGTGGCTTTGCTTCAGCAGTGACACCAGGACTGAAATCGCTGCTCGATAAATGCTCCCCAGCTATCCAGAAAGTGATGGTATCGATAATTGGTTCGCTCCAGAAAGCCCCAGAATTGATTTACAAAGGTGTCAAATCAATTCAAAAAGGCGACTGGTTTGCAGCAATTGGTAATATCTTCAACGCTGCTCTTGCGATCGGTAAGAGCTTTGCTGGCAATTTCAACAAGGCTGTGGAGGGTATTTTGAAGACAGTTGATAAAGTTGGTAATACTGCTTTGTACTTAGGTAATGCGATTAAGGATGGTGGGATTGAGGGTTGGTTGTCTGGTATTGATGGGATTTTGGGTCTTTGGAAAGATGATCTGATGGGGATGGTTAAGGATATCAAAGAAAAGGATAAATTTGTCCCTAGTGCTGATGGAAATACTGCTGAAGATTCTACAATCTTAGAAGACAATACAGAGCCTAACCAGCTAGATGGATATCCAGTTGAGGGAGAAGGTACAGACAACTATTCTTGGCTGGATGCAGAACAACCGTGGCAGGGACAGGTGAGCGAAATAGACAATCAAACAACGCTTATAATTCAACCTGTCGAAGGTTCGATACCGACCCAAGACTCTGGAGCAACTGGAAACTCTAGCACAAACTCAACTGGGAGCAGCCCATCTAATCGACCATTTAGATACCCAACTGATGTAACCACTATCAGGTCGCCGTTTGGTTACAGAATACATCCTGTTAATCATATTCCTGAAGGTCACAGAGGTGTTGATATAGCTGCACCAGCTAACGCCTCTGTAAATGCTGTGGCTGATGGAGTTGTCATTAGTGCAGGATCAGCAAGAGGTTTTGGAAATTGGGTCAGAATACAACACCAGAATGGATTAGTTTCTGTCTACGGTCACTTAGATCCAAGAATACCAGTAAATGTAAATCAAAGGGTAACACAAGGTCAACGCATAGGAACAGTGGGTGCAGGTCGGGTTGGAACATCCACAGGTCCTCATCTACATTTTGAGGTACGGGAGAATGTCTCAGTCAGCAATCCTTTGGGAACGCCAAGAAATCCCATAAATTATCTGCCTTAAGTCTATTGCCAAATTCGATTCTCCTATTCACACACCATGCGATCGCTTTCTAAAACCCCTCTCTTTCTCCAACCTACCCAAAGATTGATCGCCCTTCCCCACTCTATCGATCCCAAATCTCATCAAAAACTCAGAGGTAATTATGTCTTCTCAAAACATCCTGCAACAAATCAAAAACTCCCACTCCCTTTTACCAGCGAGTCGCGATTCGCCACCGACACCCTACGCGATCGCATCTTATTAGACTATCAGCACTCATATTTTTGGAGGAATTAATTCTATGGCTGGGATCAAGAAATTATCAATGACTATCGTAGGAGCGACAGTTTTTGCTCTGGGAACATCAAGCGCAGCGCAGGCAGCAATTTTTGTTTCTACTAGCAGTGAAAAAGTTGGAATAGTCGATCCATCAACTGGGTTATTTACACCAGTTGCCAGCAGCCCAGCTTTTCAGGATATAGCGTTTTCAAACGAGGGAACTTTTTTTGGCATCACGGTAAGCCAGTTGTACAGAGTCGATCTAAGTTCTGGCACAAGTTCGTTGATTGGCAACCTTGGAATCTCGACACTGAATGCTTTAGGTTTTTCGCCTGACAACGTACTCTATGGAGCAGGTTCGGATACGGGGTTATACAAGATTAATACCCTGACTGGCGCTGCCTCCTTAGTAGCTTATATTCCAGGCTTTGTTTCCGGTGGTGACATAGTATTCGATCCTGTCAATAATCGATTTTTAGGTGCAGCCATTTATGGAGCAAATACTAGCTTATTTTCCCTAGAAACGACTGGTGTGGCTGGCAAGATAGGTGATATTGGTTTCCATATAGTGGGTTTAGCTTTTGATAACGGGAATCTCTTCGGTTACACCGGTTCTGGTGACCAGATCGTTATCGATCCAGCAACAGGAAAAGGTACTTTTTCTAAAAAAGTTGTTGATGATAGTGGTAGTCAGGTGACGACTTGGGGAGCTGCTTCAGCACCATCAGCAGGCAACCCCACAACTTCTGTACCTGAACCCACTTCTGTCTTCGGTAGTTTATTGGCATTTAGTGCTTTTATTGCCAAAATGCGGATGAAACGCAAACGGCAACAAAAAACCCTGGCTTCCACTGGCAGTTGATAAAAAATCGCGCGATCGCTCCTCACAAACCCATCTTTTTCTCCAACCTACCCAAAGAGCGATCGCGCTTCCTCAACCCCGAAAATCTCATCAAAAACTCAGAGGTAATTATCTCTTATCAAAACATCCTGCAACAAATCAAAAACTCCCACTCCCTTTTACCAGCGAGTCGCGATCGCCTCCGATACCTACACGATCGCCCTTAGCAAAAATCTCAACAAACAGAAACCTGTGCGATCGCCCCTCTCCCAGAAACCGGGTTTCTGCGATCGCTTTTGCATTCCAACGAAATATTTAGGAAGAAACCCGGTTTCTCGATCCACGCGATCGCCCCATTCTCGATTATTTCCGCAGCACTGAAGTGATAATGACTGTAATAGTAGCACTACCAATTAAAGTAAAAGCAAGTTGCACCACCCACTGAGTTGTTTGCTGGTAATTAGAAAAGCGATCGTTGAACTTTTCAGAGTCATTCGATAGCCTATCCACACGATTAGATAGCTGGCTCACATCAGTCGATAGCTTGTCTAACTTTTCGATGACATCTCCCAGGGTTTGTTCTTTATTAATTGTACTTGTCATTGGTTGTGTTTTAACTCGCTCGATAATTCTATTGTACTCTATTGCCAGAGCGATCGCGTCGATGATATGAGGGCTATCGAGTACACCTAATTCCTACCATTTATCACCCCAAAAATCGCCTTGCCATGCAGTCTATGTTATATTCAAGAGTAAATATAAAAGCATCGCTGCTCAAAACAAGTTATAATTAAAGGACGTAATCAGTCCCACTATCCAGTAGGAGACAGCTATGCAAACTAAAACCAACAAAGCAATGGGAAAAGTTTTCGCCACTCTGAGAATCATCAATCGAGCCGACCAAATTCGGGCAGAAGATGGGACAATTTCACTAGAGCAAATTCGGTCGATAACCCTCAAAAATGTATTGGTAGATACGGGTGCAACTACCTTGTGTTTGCCGCAAGATACGATCGCCCAACTCGGACTGAAACTCCTGAAAGAAGTAGACGTAGCCACCGCAATGGGCATCGGCAAAGCCCGAATTTTCCGAGATGCCACCATATCCATGTTCGATCGCGAAGGCACTTTTGAGTGTTTGGAGTTACCCGGAGGTAAAGATGCTCTTTTGGGAGTCATACCTTTAGAAGCATTGGGGTTAGAAATTGACTTACAAAATCAAATTTTAAAACCATTGCCCATTAGTCCAACAGAAACTTATTTGACGATTTTGTAGCGAGATTCATCCAAGATTTACGCACTCCGATCGCAGAAACCGGGTTTTTGGCGGTTTTTGCCTGCTGTAACCAAGTATTTTCGTAAAAACCCGGTTTCTGGCCACCCCTCCACACGCCAACTAAAGAAACCGGGTTTTTCAGCAGATTCAAGGCTGTAACCAAGTATTTTCGTAAAAAGCCCCGTTTCTGGACTCCCATCGAAAGTCCTATATATTAACTTTTGTTACAAAAACTCGGCTTTTGCGTAAAAATACCCCGCGAAATCCCAATACACAATAGAAGGCTTTCACCTTTGATGCAAATTCACCCCCAAAAACTATGACAGCCGCAACTATGCCGATCGCCCCCATCGCCCCTTACAGCCACCGTCTAGCCACCGCAGAAGACGCAAAGGATCTCGCCCCCCTCTGGCAAGCATTCGCCGCAGAACGCGAATCCATCGACCCCTCAATGCTGGTCAAACCTAACTTTGACTTTGAAAAATACGTCACCAACCAACTCGAAAAACCACTTTCTTTCTGCTGGTTATTAGAACATAGCGACAGCATTATCGGCTGTCTATTTATCTACTATTACGACGAAGCCCCGCCCGCCAGTCTCCCCGAATACTTGATTCAACAACACAACATTGAAAATCCGTTTCAATCCCGCCGCGTCGGTTCCGTTTTGGGGATGTACGTCCAGCCAGAACATCGGAAACCCGAAGCAATTCAAATGCTAGCAAAAGCAGCGATCGCCCATGCTAAGACCATGAAAGTCAGCGATATAGACTTGCTAATTGCAGCCGACCAACCGGGCATTCAAGCCATGTTGCAACGCGCTGGATTTACCAAAGCTGCCGTACAATATACCCGCCATTACGATATGGCAATGGATGCTGAATTACCGAGTTTACACCCGCCCCATCCCGAATTGCCCGAGGTCGAATTGCCTGCACCGAAAGCAATTCCTCTACGCCATCCGCAAACTAACGAACTCCTTCGCAATTCTCAAGGAGAACCTGTTTTTTTGATGCCCTTAGCTGATGACAAAGGTGAATTGCTGAAGTCATCTAGCGGTCAAACTATTTACCCCGAATTGTTGCTAGACCCCGCAACTAATTCTTGGGTTATTGATGGGGAAGACAAATTAGTGGCTTGTCCGATTTTGCGGGATGAAAATGGACAAATTGTCGAGAATCAAGACATTGTTCAATTTTATCGTCCTGCTTACCAAATTATTGATGGAAAACCTGGTCTAATGCGAGATGCGACTGGTAATTATGTATTTTGTGATGTTGAACTGGACAAACAGGGGAAAATAGTGAAAAGTCCTGATGGCTTTCCCATTTTTAAACAGCCGCAAATCCAGATTAGGACTTACGCATAAATACCAAAGAAACCGGGTTTTTTACCAGTTTTGAAGGCTGGGATGCAAGATTTTTCTAAAAAACCCGGTTTCTGCGTCCAGGAATATCATGACTTATATCAAATCCGGTTGCATCGTCCTGGTACGGGCAGGGCGGGTTTATATAATTTGTCGATACTTATTAAATATCTCGGCGAACCCGCCCCTACAAAAATTTATATAATACTAGGACGAATCAAACGGAAATGATATTACGCACTCCGACGAAAGAAACCGGGTTTTTTACCAATTTTTAAGGCTGGGATGCAAGATTTTCGGAAAAAACCAGGTTTCTGCGTCCAAAACTATACTTATTCACATCAGGATCGCCTTTCGTTCAGCTATGACATAATCCGGCACCCAAAATCTATCTACAGACATCAGAATAGCTACAGGCATAAAAATATCAACATCGTCTCCCATCTCTTCCGTGGGCAGCAAGCCAAACAATTCATCATCTTGGTTAACGTAGGCTAAGATATTATCAAAATCCTCTAAAAGTTCGTCCGGGTAAATGCAGTGGATTCCTCCTTCATCTTCATAATATTCTTCTTCGTGAGGCAAGAATTGCGACGGTTTGAGTTCGGCAATCAGATAGCCTAGCTTGTGAAATTCTGCTTCAGGAACGATCGCACCTACATCTTCCCCCGCTTCCTGTAACAGAATCCGATCGCCCTTAAACATCACTCGTTTAATGATGGCGATCGCATTTTCCCGCAAATCCTCAACATTTAAACGAAAAAATCCCTCACCTGTGATCGCCCGTTTGTCCCCCGCAGCCCCACCCACAACATAATTTTGACAATTATCCAGGACGAGCGGTAAAATTACAGGTACGATCGAACTACTGTCAACAGCATTAAATCCTTCAGTCATTAGTCATTCCCCAAGATTCACATAACTGTTGAGAATATTGCACAATAGATAAAATTGTAAATATATAGCACCTAAGTTTTTTTACCGCCGATGAATAGCAGATTCCTCGATCGACTCCACCACCCCTCACGCCCCGTCATCGTCTTCGACGGCGCGATGGGAACCAACCTGCAAGTCCAAAACCTCACCGCAGAAGACTTTGGCGGCAAAGAATACGAAGGCTGCAACGAATATCTCGTCCACACCAAACCCGAAGCAGTCGCCAACGTGCACCGGGGATTCCTCGAAGCAGGGGCCGATGTCATCGAAACAGACACCTTCGGCGCTGCTTCCATCGTACTCGCTGAGTACGATTTGGCAGACAAAGCATATTATCTCAACAAAACTGCCGCCGAACTTGCCAAGGGTATCGCCGCCGAATTTTCCACACCCGAAAAACCTCGATTTGTCGCAGGATCGATCGGGCCAGGCACCAAATTGCCAACATTAGGACACATTGATTTCGACACACTCACCGCCGCTTTTGCCGAACAAGCAGAAGGACTTTATGACGGCGGCGTTGACTTATTTATTGTCGAAACTTGTCAAGATGTGCTGCAAATTAAATCAGCATTAAATGCCATTGAAGAAGTATTTAAGAAAAAAGGTGCGCGAATTCCGTTAATGGTATCAGTCACAATGGAAGCCACCGGCACAATGTTAGTCGGTTCCGATATCAGCGCCGCCCTAGCCATTTTGCAGCCGTACCCGATCGACATTTTAGGCCTGAACTGCGCCACCGGGCCCGATCGCATGGCAGAACACGTCAAATACCTTTCCGAACATTCGCCCTTCGTCGTTTCCTGCGTTCCCAACGCCGGTTTACCCGAAAACATCGGCGGCCACGCGCACTACAAACTCACGCCAATAGAATTAAAAATGGCCTTGATGCGCTTTGTCGAAGACTTAGGCGTGCAAGTCATCGGTGGCTGCTGCGGCACCCGCTACGATCACATCCGCGAACTAGCAGAAATTGGCAAAACTCTTAAACCCAAAATCCGCGAAATTACTTGGGAACCTTCCGCCGCTTCAATTTATAGCGCCCAACCCTACGAACAAGAGAATTCCTTCTTAATTGTCGGCGAAAGACTCAACGCCAGCGGTTCCAAAAAATGCCGCGATTTACTAAACGCCGAAGACTGGGACGGTTTAGTAGCAATGGCCAGGGAACAAGTGCGAGAAGGCGCGCACATTCTCGATGTCAACGTTGATTATGTCGGCCGCGACGGCGTGCGAGACATGAAAGAATTAGTCTCCCGCGTTGTGACTAATGCAACTCTCCCTTTAATGCTGGATTCCACCGAATGGGAAAAGATGGAAGCAGGATTAAAAGTTGCGGGCGGCAAATGTTTGCTGAATTCCACTAACTACGAAGACGGAGAACCGCGTTTTTATCAAGTTTTGGAGTTGGCGAAAAAATACGGCGCGGGCATAGTTATCGGTACAATTGACGAAGACGGGATGGCCAGAACTGCTGACCAAAAATTTGCGATCGCCCAACGCGCCTATAACGCCGCTGTCGCCTACGGAATTCCCCCCCAAGAAATCTTTTTTGACACCCTAGCATTGCCCATTTCCACCGGGATTGAAGAAGACAGAAAAAACGGCAAAGCTACCATCGAATCCATCCGCCGCATCCGCCAAGAATTGCCAGGATGTCACGTAATTTTAGGAGTTTCTAACATTTCCTTCGGCTTGAATCCGGCGGCGCGGCAAGTTTTAAATTCGATGTTTTTGCACGAAGCAATGCAAGCGGGGATGGACTCGGCAATTGTCAGCGCCAATAAGATTTTGCCCCTGGCTAAAATCGACCCCCAACACCAAGAAATTTGCCGTAAACTCATTTACGACGAACGGGAGTTTGACGGCGATATTTGCGTTTACGACCCCTTGGGCGACCTGACAACGGTGTTTGCGGGCAAAACTACCAAGCGCGATCGTACAGAAGACGCCAGCCTCCCGGTCGAAGAACGTCTCAAGCAGCACATCATCGACGGCGAACGCATTGGGCTCGACATCCAACTCGCCAAAGCATTAGAAACCTATCCGCCCCTCCACATTATCAATACCTTCTTGCTAGACGGCATGAAAGTAGTCGGAGAATTGTTCGGTTCGGGACAAATGCAACTGCCATTTGTATTGCAGTCAGCAGAAACCATGAAAGCGGCAGTTGCCTATTTAGAACCGCACATGGAAAAGTCCGAATCCGGGGACAACGCCAAAGGAACATTTATCATCGCTACTGTCAAAGGCGACGTTCACGACATCGGAAAAAACTTGGTTGATATTATTCTATCAAACAACGGGTACCGAGTGATTAACTTGGGAATTAAACAGTCGGTTGACAATATCATCGAAGCTTACGAAAAGCACAAAGCCGACTGTATAGCGATGAGTGGCTTGCTGGTAAAATCCACCGCCTTCATGAAAGAAAATCTGGAAGTATTCAACCAGAAAGGAATCACGGTTCCGGTAATTTTGGGCGGTGCGGCTTTGACTCCCAAGTTTGTACATGAAGACTGCCAAAATACTTATAAAGGTAAAGTCATTTACGGCAAAGATGCGTTTTCCGACTTGCACTTTATGGACAAACTCATGCCAGCCAAATCTGCTGGTAAATGGGAAGATTTGCAAGGATTTTTAGATGAAATAGGGCAGGATAATGGGGCGGTTAAAGAAGCTAAAGCGGCGTCCGAAACTTCTGTAGAAGATGCCAAGAAAGCAGACACTCCTGTGGTGATAGATACCAGGCGATCCGAAGCAGTTGCAGCAGATATCGATCGCCCGACTCCTCCTTTCTGGGGCACGAAACTGTTGCAGGGAGAAGACATCCCCTTTGAGGAGATTTTCTGGCACTTAGATTTGCAAGCTTTAGTTGCGGGCCAGTGGCAGTTCCGCAAGCCCAAAGACCAATCGCGGGAAGAATACGATGCTTTCTTAGCTGAGACAGTTTATCCGAAATTGGAAGAGTGGAAACACAAAATTATCGCCGAAAAGTTACTGCATCCGCAAGCAATTTACGGGTATTTTCCCTGTCAAGCTGAAGGCAATTCTTTGTATGTGTACGACCCGCAAATTATGAATGGCGGGCAAACAATAATCAGTGGCGGGCAAACAATAATCAGTGGCGGGCAAACAATAATCAGTGGCGGGCAAGATGCCCGCCCCACAACAGAAAGTGGCACAGGCATCTTGCCTGTGGCTGGAACAGAAAGTGGCACAGGCATCTTGCCTGTGACTGCAACAGAAAGTGGCACAGGCATCTTGCCTGTGACTGCAACAGAGAGTGGCACAGGCATCTTGCCTGTGACTGCAACATTCACATTTCCCCGGCAAAAATCGGCGCGCCGACTGTGCATTGCCGACTTCTTCGCGCCCAAAGAATCGGGTAAAATCGATGTATTTCCCATGCAAGTAGCGACAGTGGGAGAAATTGCTACAGAGTACGCGCAAAAGCTATTTGCTAACCATCAATATACCGACTATCTCTACTTTCACGGGTTAGCGGTACAGACAGCCGAAGCAATAGCAGAATGGACTCACGCGCGAATTCGTCGGGAATTGGGCTTTGGTAGCGAAGAACCGGACAACATTCGCGATATGCTAGCGCAAAGATATCGCGGTTCGCGGTACAGTTTTGGCTATCCCGCTTGTCCGAATATGGCGGATCAGTACAAGCAACTGGAATTGTTAAAGTGCGATCGTATCAACCTCTACATGGATGAAAGCGAACAACTTTATCCCGAACAATCAACAACCGCAATTATCACCTATCACCCAGCCGCCAAATACTTCACCGCTTAATTTCTAGGGTGCGCTATAAGCACCTTTCTCTCGTTTTTCTCGTTCCTTCTCCTCGTTCCCAGGCTGTGCCTGGGAACGAGAAACCTGGGAACGAGAAAAAAAATAGTTCACGAATTCAAGCAACAAAAAAGCACCTTAACAAAAGTGCTTTCATGAATATGAACTTTCCGTGTCGAACGAAACTTTTATGAGTAATTCCGGGGAGTGCGGGCGCCGGCAGATGCTCCTACCATCGAAGCAACTAAACCCAATAGTGAGCCGAACAAAAACGACCAACCAGCTTTCGCGGCATTACCAGCAATATTGCGAGCATCCTGAGCAGATACGTTAGGTGCTCGGTTCGGCAAATTCACCCCGCCCTGCTGCGCTTGATTAATTGCTTCTCCCGCATTCGCAGCTATGACGCCAAAAGTACCGGCCACGCCATTTGCTAACAGCCAAGAGCCAATTGTTAAGGTCGTTGCCCACAAAATTGCTCCGTTCAAAAGCGCTGTGTTGCGATTCATTGGGCCGCAAGCGCGAGCAGTTACCCAACCGCCAACGGCCAAGCTAATTAACAAACTGATAATTGACCAAATTCCGACGCCGGTACCCACGTCTCCTGAAATACTGCGCGGAGCTCCTGAATTAGCAATGTTGCTCAAGCCGATCGCAGCGCCCAATGCACTTAACACCAGTTGTGTGCCGATCGCAATTACCAAACCTGAAAAAATCGGGCCCCAACGTACTCGATCGTGGTATTCCATCACTGAATTTACGACCACGGGTTCGGTACCAACGTTATCTACAGGTCTATTTACGTATGACATAGGTTTTTTTTTCCTCTTAGAGTTGCTTTAATTTTTAACAATCTTTCACCTAAGCATTGATTGTGGCTGAGATTGATAGAAACTATATCTGCCTGGGGAAATAACCAGTATCTATGTCTGAAGAAATAAACGAAAAAGTCATCAGCCCTCAGCCAGCCGCTATTAGCTAATGACTGATGACTGATGACTGATGACTGATAACTATTTTATCCCGTTAGAAAAGTTCCCGGATGTATACAGGAAATGCGGACGTATACAGAAAATACAGCTTAACGCAATCTTACAGCCGTTCCCACGGCAGTAATCAGCAGCAAAGCCCCGCTGGAGTCTACATTAATCGTGCCGGTGTCAACTTCCACCCCGATTACGGCATTGGCGCCGAGGCGCTGGGCCCGTTTTTCCAGTTCCGCGAGGGCATCTCGCTGTCCTTTGAGAAACACTTCCTCGTAACTGCCGGTGCGCCCGCCGATGATGTCGCGAATGCCCGCGAAGAAGTCTCGCAGGGCATTGGTGCCGTAGACCACCTCAGCAGTTACAATTCCCAGGTAAGATTGAATTTCTGCTCCTTGGATGATATCAGTTGTTGTTACAATCATCAGTTGGCCTCAATCGCGAAAATTTTGAGTGTGTCTTGTTCTGTAGATTTACTACATCTAGCCGCTCAAACATTCCTGGTAAACCCTAAGCTGTCAGCTTAACAAGGTGACAGCCACTCGCTCTTCCATTCCACACACTCTTTGAAACAAATGGCCGTGTACAAACAAAGTCTCTTGGTATTCAGTACGTTGCTAGTAGCAGGATTGGCTGTCGCAGCGCCGCAGATAGCGCTCTCAGCAGAAACAGTCGTTCAAGTCAACCCTCAAAATGATTCAAATTTAGATGCTCTGCTGCGACAAGGGCGCGAGTTGGTAGATGTAGGAGACTACAGTAAGGCGATCGCCATTTATCAGGAAGCGGCGCGTTTAGATACGGAAAACCCCCGCATTTTTTCGGGTATTGGCTATTTAGAAGCGCGTCAGGGCAATTATCAAGCCTCAGTAGAATTTTACCAACAAGCGATCGGTCTCGAACCTAAGAATGCTGACTTCCAATACGCATTAGGATATGCTATGGCGAATTTGCAAAACTATCCCGCAGCAGCCACAGCTTACCGCCGCGCCGCTGCGCTCGATCGCAAAAATGTCAATGCCCGGATCGGTCTCGGAGTGGTACTCTTTCAGCAAAAAGATTACAACGGTGCTTTTAAAGCATACCAAGAGGCGATCGCCCTCGATCCGAAAAATTGGCAAGCTTATTCTTCAATGGGTTTAGTATTGATCCAGCAGGGAAATTTTGCCAGTGCTGTCACCGTGCTCCAACAAGCAGCCGAACTCGCTCCCAAACAAGCAGGTGTCCAGTTAAAATTAGGCACTGCTTTGCTGCGTGCCGGCTATACTTCCGAAGGGCTAGCAGCTTTTGAAGAAGCTGCCAAATTGGAGCCCCGGAATTCAGAAGTGCAGTTAGAAATTGGCGAACTTCTCAAGGCTCAAAACGACTTCGATGGAGCGCTTATAGCTTATCAGCGGGCTATTGCGGTGCGACCTAATTTAGTGGAAGCACACGCAGGAATTGGGGAAATTCAACTGAAAAAACAAGATTTTTTAGGAGCGATTACCACTTTTCGTCGAGTGATTAAGCTCGATCCAAACCGGGCAGAAGCTTATTACAATATGGGTACGGCACTCAAAGCGCGCGATCGCAAATCCGAAGCAATTGAAGCTTTTCAACAAGCCCTCGACACTTACCGCCAGCAAGGCAACAATGATGGTGCAAAAAAAGCTGAGGCGGCATTGCGGGAACTGAAGTAATATTTCTCAATGTACTAATTGGTAATTGGTAATTGGTAATTAGTTTTGAGTTTTGAGTAAGTAATTTTTGTTAGGCTTAACCCTTCCAATCCCAGGGTAGCCAGGAAGGAAACAATCTCAAAACTTTTTTTATTTCCTCTTACCTCTTGCCTCTTGCCTCTTCCTTCATTTAAAAAACTCGGCTCGATATGGCAGATATTGCTGATGCTTAAGTTTTGTGTTAATCGCAGAGAAACGCGACTAAATGGGGTATGATACTGGGGCCAGTTTTGACTCCGGCGATCGCTCTTAAAATCAGAGAGAAAATCAGGGCGATCGCAGTTAAAAATTTGCTACACGCTATCTCTTTTGTAAGATGCTCAAACTACTCTCTTAAGATGAATCTATTTCTATTGGTAGAGCCGACAAAGTTGTTAAGATTTGTAAAATGAGCAAAATATCCTATCCCCAGAGCTTCATCTATGCAAACGTATGACGTGATTATCATAGGAGCAGGTCACAACGGACTGGTCTGCGCCTCTTATCTGCTGAAAGCTGGATATACCGTCCTGTTGTTAGAAAAACGTTCGGTTCCCGGAGGCGCGGCCACTACTGAAGCTGCGATTCCCGAATTGCCGGATTTTAAATTCAATTTGTGCGCGATCGACCACGAATTTATCCATTTAGGGCCAGTTGTAGAAGAATTAGAGCTGGAAAAATACGGTTTAGAATATCTTTTCTGCGATCCAGTGGCCTTTTGTCCGCATCCCGATGGCAAATATTTCTTAGCGCACAAGTCCGTAGAAAAAACTTGTGCAGAAATTGCCCGCTACAACGAGCGCGATGCTAAAAAATATGCCGAATATACCGACTTTTGGCAGCGGGCTTTAGGGGCAATGGTTCCGATGTTTAATGCGCCACCAAAATCCATCATAGATATTTTGGGCAACTACGATATTTCAAAGATAAAAGATTTATTGTCAGTCATTGGTTCCCCCGACAAAACGCTGGACTTTATTCGCACGATGCTCACCAGCGCGGAAGACCTTCTCAACGAGTGGTTTGACGAGGAATTTATCAAAGCACCCCTAGCAAGATTAGCCGCAGAACTCGGCGCGCCTCCTTCGCAAAAAACCCTGGCGGTAGGCGCAATTATGCTAGCGATGAGGCACAATCCCGGCATGGCAAGACCGCGCGGCGGGACGGGTGCATTAGTGCAAGCGCTGCTCAATTTAGTGAAAAGCTATTCCGGTGTGGTACTTACCGACCAGCACGTCGAAAAAATATTAGTTGATGACGGTCGCGCTGTGGGAGTTCGAGTTGCCAACGGCACGGAATACCGCGCTACAAAAGGTGTCATTTCTAATATTGATGCTAAGCGCTTGTTTCTGCACTTAATGGACTCCAGCGATGTTGACAGTGCTGACCCGGATTTGCGGGAAAGATTGGAGCGCAAAATTGTTAACAACAACGAGACTATTCTCAAAATAGACTTAGCTCTCAATGAAATGCCCAAGTTCGATCGCTGGAACCATCGAGACGAGTATTTAATGGGGTCGGTTTTAATTGCCGACTCCGTGAGACACGTTGAAATTTCTCACAGCGAGCCTTCAATCGGCAGAATTCCTGACTCCGATCCGTCGATGTATGTGGTGTTTCCGACTGTACGAGACCCGTCAATGGCTCCTCCCGGACACCATACAGCTTGGATTGAATTTTTTGCTCCTTACATGATCGAAAATGCTGAAGGAACCGGCCAGCACGGTACGGGTTGGACGGATGAGCTGAAAAACAAAGTTGCCGATCGCTGCATTGATAAATTAGCAGAATACGCACCTAATATCAAGAATTCCATTATCGGCCGCCGGGTGGAAAGTCCGGCAGAATTGGGAGAGCGTTTGGGTGCTTTGAAGGGGAATTATTACCACGTTGACATGACGCTGGATCAGATGATATTTTTCCGTCCTTTGCCGGAGTTGGCGAATTACAAAACGCCGATCGACGGTTTGTTCCTGACGGGGGCGGGAACGCATCCGGGCGGCTCGATTTCGGGGATGCCGGGACGCAATACTGCTCGCGTTTTCATGCACTCGCAGCAGCCTTTCGCGCAGACTTTCGCAGATGCAGCTAATACTCTGAAAGCGAAGGGTAAGTCGATATTTCGGAGTAATGAGAAGTAAGATTTTTAGCAACCGCAGATGAGGGCAGATCGACGCAGATGAATTACATCTGCGTTTGTTTGTGGAGTCTGCGGTTTTTGCTTTTGGCTTGACTTTGGCGATCGCCCAACTCCAATCTCTGCTTGTGCTATATTCTGTAGATGATTCAATAGGAGAACGCCTGTTATGACAAATACCACAGTAAAACATAAAGTCCTAAAGGCGATCGAAGAAATGCCCCAAGACGTTACTTTTTCAGACGTGATGGAGCGCCTTTACTTCCTCTACAAGATTGACAGAGGCTTGAAGCAAGTCGAGGCTGGTGATACTATGTCCCACGAACAAGCTAAAAAGCAGATCAAAACGTGGCACAAATAAGGTGGACTTCTCAGGCCCTAGCCGATATTGAAGCGATCGGCGATTTTATTGCGCGAGATGCGCCCAGTTTCGCTGAGGTATTTGTGGCTCGGATATTTGGGGCTGTAGAGCGTTTAGGAGCTTTTCCGCGATCGGGGCGTGCAGTGCCCGAGATCGGTGAAGAAAATCTTAGGGAGATTATCTTTGGCAGTTACCGCATTGTATATTTGTTAAACAGCGATGAGGTAAGCATTTTAACGGTTTTCCATTCAGCGAGGCAACTCAGACCTTCTGACTTGACCGACTCTGGTGAATAGAAGCGATCGGCATCTAAACTAGCGTCTCGATATCTTCTTAGGAAATTTATAAAATCTCAAAATTTAAGCGGTCATGTCAATCCTTCTGGCTAGAGAATATCTAAAAGCAGGGCAACTAGAAACAGCCATGCAGGTTGCCGAAATGATAACCGAGAAAGAAGGCAAAGATTTGCTTTTGGCTGATATCGCTTATAAATATGCTGAAGCAGGAAAATCCGATCGCGCGCTTCAAATAGTTGAAAAAATAGATAACGATCGTAAAAACAGCGTGTTGATTAAAGTTGTAAAAAATTATGCGGCAGCCGGGGAAGTTGAACTTGCCAAGCAAATTGCAGGAATGATAAAAGACCCAGATGATGAGGATGATGATGATTGGAAATTGGAGGCAATGAGGGATATAGCTTACGGTTATGCTAAAGCGGGGCAATTTGACAAAGCAATTGAATTTGCTGAAAGCTTAGAGAACGAATATCACAAAGAAGATGCGTTGTGGGCAATTGCCTACTGCTACGCTGAAATCGGACAATTTGAGTTAATTATTAAAATCGCTCCGCCTTTTATGGAGTCAGGTGGCGATCCGTTAGGGGCGATCGCAGAATTGATGGTAAAACAAGAATTAGAAGTCGATCGAATTATAGAAATTACTAAAACCTTAGAAAACGAATCTGACCAAAAAGCGATGTTAAGGTCTATTGTTTATCAATATGCAAATACCGAAAACAATTCGGACAAACTTATCAAATTTGCTCGATGGGTAACAGACGAATCGGTCAAATATGCAGCATTGAAGCATTTAGCTAAAAGCTTTATTCAAGCGAAAGAATACGAGCGAGTGCTTCAGATTGCTAAAAGCATAGGGCTAGAGCAAGTCAGAGTTACTTCTTGGAGGTTGATTATTCCTCCAGATTCGTCAAGCTAGTACGGGTAACTAAATTAAAAACAGATTCTCTTTGTCGATCTTATTGCGTCAGTATTGCTTCTGCTTGATGTCGCATCAAAGGAAAACGAAGGGCGATCGCACTTAACACCCTTTCTAAATCGGGAGCATCTTTTGCAAGATTTGGCTGCGGTTCGCGTTCCGTCAAATCTGTTAAAATAGTCAAAATGTGCTGAGCAAAATCTTCATCAGCCTTATCCAACAAATCCACTAGCTTCGCCATATCTTCTTTCGCACCCAACCAGTACCTTGCACCCATTAACTCAGCTTTTACTGATAAAGGGAATTCCGAGTTTAGATAGTTTTCAAGTTTTGGCAATAGCTGGGGCGTACCTAAAAGCCCGATCGAGTTAGCAGCATAACATCTCACAGCTTCATCCTCATTAGGATCGAGCAGTGAAAGCTCCAGAGTTTCTATAGCTGATGCTTCTTCTAAATATCCAAGAGTTTCTGCTGCTGATGCGCGAACCAGTGCTGAAGGGTCATTTCTGAGAATATATTCTATAGGTACAACCGCAGGAGTATAATCAAGTTCTCCAAGGGCCTCCACGGCTTCAGACCTAACCAGTTCTTCTTCATCGTCCAGCAAGTTCATTAATGCAGGCCCCACCGTCTCTATTTCCTCACTTCCCAGATAACCCAATGCTTCTGCGGCGGTGAATCGAATAGCTGCATCTGGTGATTTCAGTAACCTTACTATTTTCGGTACAGCCTCATAAACTTCTGCATCAACTAAATCGAGAATTGCCCCAGCTTGTTTAGTCGGTTCATCTGAATCGCAACGATCCAGAAGCAGTTGAATACTTTGCTTGTTCATGATTCTTACCTGCTGTTATTTAATTTTTTATCTGTGACGACTGCGACGCTTTCTTTTAGCTTTTTGAGTAGCTTTTATTTTCTGAATTTTAACATTGTCATTATTGCGCTCAGCATTCTCCATAAGTATTTTCAGTGCTTCACCCATTGAGGTGGCTGACCCATCTTGCATAAGTTGCTGAGCTTCTTTTAAAATGCCGGTGTCGGCGACGTTGCCTTCGGAAGTCATGTTACTTTTCTTCCATAATGTTCTTCCATAATGTATGTTAAATTTATGTAAAGAAGGTTCCAAAAAATGCTGATTGGTGATATAGACCTGCTCAAGCTTAACACAATCAACTAACTTCCACTGTAGCACAACAGGCAAGTTCCTACTCTTTGAAAACTCACTCCGCTAACCTTGTTGAACCATCCACATCAGAAATCCCTGGATTTGTTCGGCTGGCGGCAGGGGATAATCGCTGAGGTCGATCGCCACATTCTCCTCAGCTCTAATAAATTCATACTTTATGTGGATGAAAAGACCGGCCCCAAGTTGAGAGACTGAAAGATGGCGTTACCCTTTTTTTAGCGATGGCAAACCGAGTTTTGATTGTCGGTGGGCGGGGACGAATTGGCAGCAGCGTTGCCCAAGACCTTGTTACCCATACCGACGCGGAAATTACTGTTACCGGACGCAACTCTGAAGCCTCTATTGGGCCGGGATTGCCGCCCGATCGGGTGCAGTACCAAACTTTTGATTTAGCGGACAGTGCAGCCCTGCAAAAAGCAGTTTCACAGTCTAATCTTGTTGTTCACTGTGCGGGGCCTTTTCACTACCGAGACGCGGGCGTGCTGAAAACTTGCATCGAAGCAGGTGTTAATTATACTGATGTCAGCGACAGCCGCAGTTTTACTCGCAGAGCTTTAGAATTGCGCGAAGTTGCTAAAAATGCTGGGGTTACTGCTATTATTAACACGGGCATTTTCCCCGGTGTGTCTAATAGCATGGTGCGCCGAGATGTGGAGCAATTAGATGAAGCAGAACACATCCATTTGAGTTATGTTGTCGGAGGTTCTGGCGGTGCTGGCGTTACCGTCATGAGAACTACTTTTTTAGGCTTGCAAACGCCTTTTGAGGTTTTGGCCGATCGCAAGTGGCAGCAAGTAAATCCCTACAGCGATCGCGAAACAATTGAATTTCCCGCACCCTACGGCAAAACAGGGGTTTACTGGTTTGATATGCCGGAAGCAATCACTTTGCCCGAAACTTTCCCCGTCAAATCAGTTGTGACTAAATTCGGTACATCTCCCGACCTTTACAATCACCTTACCTGGTTTGTTGCTAAGTATTGGCCGGCTAGCTGGCTCAAAAATAACTCCGTGATTGAATTTCTCTCCTACGTCAGTTATGGGATGACCAGTGTTACTAATAGTTTTAGTGGGGTTGGTGTGGCAGTGCGATCGCAAGTGACCGGTCTCAAAAACGGTCAACCCGCTAAAGTTTGCTCGACAGCGATACACCCCAGTGCTGCCGTCGCTACGGGCCTTGGTACTGGCAGCATAGCTCAGTTAATGTTAGAAGGAAAACTGGAAAAACCGGGAGTTTGGTCGGTAGAGCAAGCTCTTTCTACTAAGCTATTTGAAGGAGCTATGCAGAACAGAAACCTAGACATAGAGCAGGTTGTTTTGTAGTTCATTAGGTTATTTATAGCAATTTAAAATGTTGGAAAATGGGATGTTTTCCCGCTCGGCGAAGACGCGAAACACGCGCGAAAAAAGAAGAGTCAGGGGCTTCGTAATAGATGGGAAAACCCCTAGATAGGGTTCTTCGCAAGAATTGCGATCGCCCCTGATAGGAGAGGAGTTCCGCTTGTCTAACTAATCTATCTTTTGGTAGAAGTAATAGTAACAAGCAGGCGCTTAAGATATGGGATGTCACGGGAAACATCCCTTTTGGCTCGCTCTAGATGCGGTAGCTGCGACAAAGATTGCGCTTGAACCAAAATTGTAAATGTGCGATCGCAGTGAAGGGGCGACAAACACCATAATTTTTGCGGAAAAATACGAGGAGAAGTTGATATGAAGCGGGTTTTAAAAGCTCTCGGACAAACATTGAGCCAAAGCATTTTGCTGGTATGTACGCTGGCTTTCATTGGTCTGCTAAGTCTAGCGGTAGTACCCAGTCAGGCTGCTTACGCAGGTCAAGACAGAACTCAGGCGCCGCCAGAAGCTAAAATTACTGACCCCGCAGAAAGTTTCGAGGATCTCAATCCCCAAGCAGCTTACGAAGAAATAGTCAAAACCTCTCAAAATCCTGCAAACGTCGAGAAAGCTTACGACGAAAGCTTAAAGGAGTACAAGGGAGAACACCCGCAAGAAGGCATAGTTCAAAAAGCTGAAGATTTGATCGAAAAGGTCACGGGCAACTAATAAATCAAGAGATTTAGATATAACTCAAGTTGCTGGTAAATACACAGCTTCACTGAGTACACAATTGAGCCGATCTCAGAACTCAGTTGAACATAATTATCTAGGGTGCGCCTCGGCGCACCTTATTGCTTGAGAGTAGCGTATAAAACTCGTTTTTGAGTCGAGAAGTATGTTCTCATTTCCCTGCTTTTTAAGCTAGCAGATTCATCCTCAAGGCAGATGAATAGATATGAATTTAAAAGGTAAATTTAATAATAGTTACATTTAGATAAAAGGAAAAAAATATCATGAGCGATGACAAAAAAACGGTACATGAACCTGATGCTAACCTAGACCCGATTTCCGGGGAAAAGGGAGCTCATCCAGTCGCAACGGGTATTGGTGCGGCGAGTGCGGGTGCTGCGGGTGCGGCGATCGGCGGTGCGATCGGCGGGCCTGTAGGAGCAGTTGTGGGCGCTGTTGTGGGTTCGTTTAGCGGCGGTTTGGTGGGCAAAGGTGTGGGCGAGGCGATCGACCCCACGGTAGAAGATGCTTACTGGCAAAGCAACTACAGTTCCCGTCCTTACGCCGACACGAGCACAACTTACGAAGACTATCAGCCTGCATACCGCACTGGTTATGAGGGATACAGCCGCTATGGCGCTACTGGTAAGAAATACCACGAGATCGAACCGGATTTGCAGCGCGACTACGAAACAAATCGCGGTAAGTCTAATGTGAATTGGGAAAAAGCGAAGCACGCCACGCGCGACGCTTGGGATCGGGTGGAACGCGCTGTCCCTGGTGACATTGACAAAGACGGCCGCTAAGAGCGATCGCAAGTATTTTTCAGTCTTGGACGCACACAAACTAAAGCGTTTCGGTTATTTTTAGCCGGGTACCGGAATGCAGGGAAGTGTTTTGATAAAAAAACCCGGTTGCTGCGTCTTGGACTGTTGTTGATAGGTTGCACAGTTTTCAACGCGAGATTAGCGAAGTTTTTGGGGATTTTGAGCCTCTCTCTACATCGGAGAGGGGTATTTTTAGGTTAAGTTGAAATCGCATTTTTCAGCAAGATTTTTATTTCACAGGAGTGTTGGCTGTGAGATCGCGAAGGAATGAGAATTAAATAACTTACACTCTTGAAAGTGGGGAGTAGGGGTTGGGCGTCCCGCCCGCCATTTTTGGACGGGCGGGACGCCCATCCCACCATAACAATTAAAATTGTAAGTTATTTAATTCGGGCTCCTAAGCCAGATGTATAGGCAAAGCTTTGCGGGACGATCGCACTCGTAATAAACGCTTTTTACCAAATTGGGATGCTTCCGTTTGAGATTAACATTTTTTTTTGACTATTAGCCTTAAAATTAAACTAATTCAGGACTGAGGCATCATCGCATATTTTTGTCATTGTTCGCGATGCGCTTTCTTCAATCGCAGCCGGATCGTAAAGCGTCGGTGGCTTCAAGTCCGATAATTGTTAAAAATCTAAATCCTCTCATTCAAAATCGGTATTACTTGTGGATGAAATGTTGGAAAGAGCTTGGACACTCAAGCAAAATTTAATTGACTTTGTTCTAGATGCTGAGGGAGAGTTGGCGGTAGCTTTGGAAGCTTATGCTGCAGCTCGATCGACCGGCGAGCGCTACGATATTGCTCAGCAAAATCAAGTGATTGACAGTTTTACAGTCGAAGGTAAAGTCGGAGACAAAACGCCGATCGACCTATTTGTCGAAAGTCAGCCGGATTTAACCGAGAGCGATCGTAGCTTGCTGGAAAGTTGGGAGCACAGAAGCTTCGCTGGCTTATTTGAAATCACTCAACTTTTCCCCGACAGGTTTGAACTGATGAACTGGCTGACGGCAAAGCACTACGTTGTCAAGCCCAACAGTCCTAATTTTCTTGCAGAAATGTCTCGCTTTAAGTTAGGAGAAATCTTGCGAGCTCGGATTTCTCCCCTCACCGATGACTGGTGGATACTTTCGAGCTCTCCCATCCTCATGGGGAAATTGGGTAAGCCGAAGTTGGCGGTGGCGATCGGCAATTTCAAGCAAAATCAGAAAAATAACCTGTACAGCGATGCGCCGGAATTGTTAGAGCAAGCTTGGCAGTCGGTAGAACACTACCACGAAGATTTTACCGAATTTTTTGGCAGTGAGGAATTGACGCTATCGGGATATCACCTGAATAAACAGTTGGCCCAATTTCAGGAATTTATCACTAAAAAACGCCTAGCTGATATGGGCGTTGATGGAAGTAAATCTCTGGCGGATATCGTGGAAGATGCCGGAGTCGATCGAGAAGAAGTCAAAGCAGCAGCAATCGCGGCTGCAGGTGCTGATGCTAAAGCAGTTGAGGTAATGCTCGACAGCAATGCTAGTTCAAAAATGGTAATGCCGAAAGTCGAATTGCCCGATCGCTTCAAGAAAGCCGAACAGGTGACAGCACTTTCTCATCCTCGCTGGGGACAAACCTTTTTGTCTACTTACGCTCAATTTACTGCACTGCTAGCAGCCGAAGATTTTTCAACCGTTCCCGGTTACGAAAAGCTAGTGCGTAACTATCTCGAAGATACTGCAATTAATGTCTGGATTTGGCAACGGTTAGCTAAAGTTAATCCAGCGAAATTAGAACAAATTTTGCAAACTGTATTGCAACGTAAAGACTTTCAGCTCGATCGCGATTTAGATGCCTTGCTGCAAGAGTTTAAAAAACCCTTAGAACCCGAACTCCCGGAAATTGCCAGCGTTCCCGTGCATCTGCACAACTTATTTCAGGAAGCTTTAGGCGAAGTTAATAAGTCAAAGTCCAAGCCGCAGGAGAAAAAGAAAAGCTCTAAAGGCTTTAAATCCTAACCAGCTAAGTTCGTGGCATACTGCTATGCCCTAATGCGCCGGCTTCTTCGCCAACGGATACTCGTTGAGATGGCCACAGCCCACGGACAGCAGAAACAGAGTGGCAATTTCAAGTATGAGTGCGATCGACCCTAGCCATTTTGGGCGCGTTATGTTCGCATTCCTCGGATAATAAACCATTGAACAAGCTCACAGCTAGCTGTGAGCTTATTGCCCGGTAATATAACTCAAATAGCTTTGCAGTCAGGACTTTAGTTTTTCTTCACCGCGATCGAAAGAACTGAAGTCCTCACTACAAACACCTTTTGTTAATCTTCAACTCGTCGGACAGCCATGCGTTGCAGCGGCAGGCTGAGTATGCTAGAAGCAGTCAACAAGTAAGAAAGAACCGTAGTCAGCTTCAAACTGAGCAATAACCAGCTATCCTCTGGTAGGTGAAGTTTCAACCCGAAAACAGAGATGCAGTACACTATCCAGTAAGTAAAGCTCATCTTGATTAGGATTTCTTCGCTCAAAGTGCGAGCGTCCGTTGGCTGCGAGTTGCGATTATCACCCAGCAGGACTAGACCCGCAATAGAAGCCACAAAAGAAACCATAACGAGATAGTCATGCCAGTTAAGCTCAACCATTTCTAAACTCCGCTTTTATCCGAATTTTTGGAATCAGACATCAGTCTAAAGGATAAGTTTTCCCGGTCAAAGCAATAGTTACAAATTGAAACAGCCGCAGTTACAAATCGCAATGAAAATCAACCGCAACCACCAGCCACAGGCTCGTTTAGTCAGTCGCAAAGGACAATTGCCCTTAAATATTGTCAAGTTGGGAGTACCTCGCCTGCATTTTGCCGACCTCTACCACAGGCTGCTAACTCTTTCTTGGCCACGATTTTTCATACTGATTTGTCTCTCATATACCGTCACTAATTCTTTATTTGCCTTAGCTTACTTGGCGGGAGGAGATTGCATTGCTAACGCGCGGCCGGGTTCTTTCCCAGATGCCTTTTATTTCAGCGTGCAAACAATGGCGACGATCGGCTACGGCTCTATGTATCCGCGCACGGATTACGCTAATACTATAGTCGCGATCCAAGCGCTTTTTGGTTTGTGGGGAGTGGCGATGGTAACGGGACTGGCTTTTTCGAGATTTTCTCGACCAACAGCGAGAGTTATCTTCAGCCGGGTAGCTGTGATCGCTCCTTTCAACGGCGTTCCGACTCTGATGTACCGCACTGCAAATCAGCGTTTTAACCAAATTTTAGAAGCGCAGCAGCGAGCTACTTTGATCCGTGACGAGGTAACATCGGAAGGAGAATTTATGCGGCGTTTTTACGATTTGCAATTGATGCGGAGTCACTCTCCGGTTTTTGCATTAACTTGGACGGTTATGCACGCAATTGAGGAGAGCAGTCCTTTGTACCAACTTACTGCTCAAGATTTGATGGAACAGCAAGCGGAAATTGTAATTACGTTAACAGGAATTGACGAAACTGTTTCGCAAACTATTCATGCGCGACATTCTTTTGTGGCGTCTGAAATTATGTGGAATATGCGGTTTGTAGATATTCTTTTGAAATCGGCGACGGGAGGGCGGGTGGTTGATTATACTCGGTTTCACGATGTGAAGCCTGTTGAATGAAAGTTTGGATTTAGCCACCAGTGCTAGAATACCTGTATGGGAAAAAAAGTTAATATTTATGAACTCAATAACTACAAATACGACACTGAAAGAATTGCAACCGCAACTCTTGGCTTTAACTCCCGAAGAGAAGGCTCAAGCTATAGAATTACTAGCCCAAAGTTTAAGAAAATTTTGGTCTGGAATTCAAAAGACTCCCGGCGTGTGCGGCGGCGATGCTTGCATCAGACAAACGCGAATTCCTGTTTGGGTACTTGTGAATGCTCGCCGTTTAGGTATTTCTGAGGCTGAACTCCTAGAAGACTATCCGACTCTGCGTGCCGCTGACTTGGCGAATGCTTGGGCTTATGCTGAGGCATATTCTGATGAGATTGAAATAGCAATTCAAGACAATGAGGAAGATTAAAAAGTGGCGCGTTTCTATGCAGATGAACAATTTCCGAAGCGGGTTGTGGAATTATTGAGGACTTTAGGTCACGATGTCCTTACCGTACAGGAAGCAGGAAATGCTAATCAAAAAATTCCTGATGAAGAAGTGTTAGCTTTTGCAGTGAGTATTGACCGCGCTATTTTAACGCTCAATCGCCGTCATTTTATCAGGCTGCATACATTACAACCAGACCATGCTGGTATCATTGTTTGTAAAGATGATTCAAATAGGGATATGTTGGCTTTACGGATTAATGAAGCTATTGCGAATCGAGAATCTGTGAGAAGTTTACTGATTCGAGTTAACCGTCCTTCGGAGTGAGTAGAAATGATAGAATACCTTGGGTCTGGAATTCAAAAGACTCCCGGTGTCATGGGTGGTGCCGCCTGTATCCGAAAAACGCGGATTCCTGTTTGGCTGTTAATAAGTTATCGCCGTCAAGATGCCACCGATGCTCATATTTTAGAAGGTCATCCCTATCTCTGTGCAGCAGATTTGGTGAATGCTTTTAGTTATGCTGAGGCATATCCTGATGAGATTGAAACAGCAATTAAAGAAAATGAGGAAGATTGAAAAGTGGCGCGTTTCTATTAAAATAAACAAAATACTCCTCGTACTATGCGAATAATTCATACTGCTGACTGGCATTTAGGGCGGCGTTTCCGAGGGATCGATCGCACTTTTGAAATTGCGATCGCCCTCGAACAGATTTTGAAGCAAGCAAAAGCCTTGGATGTCGATGCTGTACTCGTTGCCGGCGACATTTTCGACGTGCCCAACCCTCCCGCTTACGCCGAACGCATTGCTTATAACTTTTTCTGCGAACTCCAAGCGGCAGGAATTCCCGCAATTGCGATCGCCGGTAATCACGATTCGGCCTCCCGCATCGACAGCATCGCGCAATTGCTTTCCCTCGCCGGTGTTCGCGCTTTAGGCAAACCCAGGCTTTCCGCCGACGGTGGCACAATTACTCTTAATACAAAAAGCGGTAAACTTTGTGTGGGAGCGATGCCTTTTGCTTCCGAACAAAGACTGTTAGATGCTAATTCTCTCTGGCAGTCTGGCGATGCCGATCGCCGAAAAGATTACCGCGAAATCGTAGCATATTTACTAGAAGATTTAACCAGGGAGTTTAGAGACAATACTGTCAATTTTCTCATGGGACACATGAGCATTGACGGCGCTCGATTGGCAAAATCCGAAGTCGCTTATTACACGCGAGAAAAATACCTGCTCTCATCGGAAACTCTGCCGCCGGAAGCTCAGTATGTTGCCCTCGGACACATCCACATTCACCAGCGAATTTCTGAGACTTCTCCCGCTTATTATTCCGGTTCTTTGATTCAGTTAGATTTTGGAGAAGCGGAACAGGAAAAAGGATTTTGCTTGATAGAAGTTGAGCCGGGAAGTCAGGCAAAGGTGGAATTTAAGCCTGTGGCTTGCCACAAGCCGTTAAAAGTGCTTAAATGTCATAACGACAATCTTGATGAAACTTTAGAAGCTCATCAGTATCATCCTGGTTTCTTGAAAGTAATTGTCGAACTGGACAGTCCGCAAATCGGACTTGCCGATCGAGTGCGCCAAATCTGTTCCCAAGCGCTGTTAATTGAACCGCGCTATCCAGATGCAGCGCTAGAAGCAACAGAAATAACTAATATCGATCCCAATAATTTCGATCCGGCAGCAGAGTTTTGTAACTATTATCAAAACCGCTTGGGAACGACACCGAAACCGGCAGTATTGGAGGAATTTCAAAACTTGTACAAGAAGTTTAAGGAAACAGTTAATAATTAAATGCGTAAAAAGATACAATAACTGGTTCCCAGGCTCCGTCTGGGAACCAATATCCAGAGGCTCTGCCTCGCGCTTAAATAGGAAAAGATACAATAACTGGTTCCCAGGCTCCGTCTGGGAACCAATATCCAGAGGCCCTGCCTCGCGCTTAAATAGGAAAATTCGAGGCAGAGCCTCCGGATCTGCTTTACCAGGCAGAGCCTGGTAAAGAGTAATAGAAATCCACCATCTAAAATCTAAAATCAGTATGCGTCCACTCGAACTTATTCTCGAAGGATTTACCAGCTTCCACCGCGAACAGCGTTTAGATTTTTCTCAACTCGATTTGTTTGCCATTACTGGTGCTACAGGTGCGGGCAAATCTTCACTGCTAGATGCCATGACTTACGCTCTTTTTGGCACTACTACTCGCAGTGGCAAACAAGTAAGTGATTTGGCGAGCCAAGGCAGCGAAAATTTAAAAGTGCAGTTGCGTTTTGCTGTGGGTTCGGCACAGTACCGGGTGACGCGAAGGTGGCGTTTCCGTCCGAAATCTCCTGAAAATAAGGTGATTTTGGACAACTGGCAAAATGGCCAATGGGAAACTTTGGGAACGAGTATTGTTGCTGTTCAAAATACCATTGAACAGATTTTAGGAATGGATTTTGATACTTTTACGCGAGCAATTGTTCTGCCTCAAGGCAAGTTTGATGAGTTTATTAAAGGGGATACTTCAAAACGCCGGGAAATTTTGCGACAGCTAGCAGGATTTGAGATTTTTGAGCAGATGCGGAAGGAAACAAATGAGCTGGCAAAGTTGCTGAAACAGGAACGGGAAATGGTGGAAAGGCAGCTAGGGGATTTGAGTGCGCCGACGGCGGATGAGGTGGATCAAAGACGATCGCAACTTTTGATTTTAGAGCAGCAGTTGCCTGAGTTCGATCGCGCTGTGATGAAAGCTCAGAAGGCTCTAGATGAAGAGGAACAGCTATTTTCGCAAATCGCTCGCTGGCAAGAGTTACAACAACAATTGGCCCAATTAAATGCTAATTCCGCTGAAATGGAAATTTTAGCACAGCGTTTAGAAAGAGCGCAAGCTGCCAATCATTTACAGGGAGATTGGGCTTTAGTGCGATCGGCTCGCAGTCAGTATGAAACTGCCGAAAGTGCCTCGGTGGCAGCGAGAAAGCAGTTAATTAAAGCTCGCTCTGAGCTGGCAGTAGAGCAGCAGCAACTTGACGCGGCAAAAGCGAAAGAAGAGGTGCTAGCGCCACAAATTAAGGCTCGCGAAGATGCTCTGGCGGCTGCTAAAGTATATGAAGAACAGCGCGCTCAATTAGAAAAAGAAGTGGCGCTTGCCCAAAAAATTCAACAGGAAAAACTCCGCTTTTTTATGGCAGCAGATAAAGACCTGCAAGCTGCTAACACTAAAATTCAAGGTGCGGGTTTTCGAGTTACTCAAGCAGCGGCACAGCTCGAACAGTATGCGCGGGGAGGAAAGCGTTTAGAGCAATTGCAGCAAATTTCACCCTTATTGATGGAACTTCAGCTAATTACCAAGCAGCAAAAGACTCAGCAAGAACAGTTGGATAAATCTCTGGCAGATAAGGAAAAAGCTCAACAAAATTATGTGAAGGCTACCACTAATTTAGAAGCCGTTGAACTCAGGCTAAAAGAGTGCGCCCGCGAGTTAGAAGTGGCGGAAACCGCTAATGCGGAAGCGGCACGTTTAGAGAGTGTTGCTGCTATCAGAATGTCACTGAATTCTGGCGATACTTGCCCGGTGTGCGGGGGGGTGCATCCTGAGAGCGAGAGCCTGCCTCCTTTGCCAGATTCTAATATTGTCGATGTCGCTGATTTGCGGCGTAAATTGGCGGCGGCAAATCAGCTTTTTCAAGATGCTCAAAGGTTGGCGGCTGAGGCGAAAAGTACAGCTTCAGCTTGCCAGCAAAAAGAGTCGGAAATTGCTCAAATGCTCGAATTAACTGCGAATAGAGTTGCCGAATTGCAGCAGCAAATCACTCAAGTTCTGGAAAATCCTCAGTGGGAAAGCTTGGGGTTGCAGCAGGAGTTGGCAATCCTTAAAGAGAGCGATCGCCAATACCGCGAAACCGAACAGCAGTTCCAACTGGCATCATTGGAATATGATAATTTTCAGGAAAGATTTAATTTGGCGGTGGCGACTCAAGCAGCTAAACAGCAGGAATATCAAGATGCGATCGCCGAATCAGACCGCCGCCAGCAGCAGTTCCAAAGTTGTGTAAATGCGCTTTATCAAATTACCGAATATCAACCTTATGCTAATTTAGCAAAAGTCTTAGAACAAGACAAGCAAGACTTGGCAAATCTGCTAAAAGTTGCCGAAAAATCCTATCAAACTGCTCAAAATAAGGTTATTCAAGCCGCAGAGAGAGAGCAACAAGCTGGAGAGGCTTTTGGGCAAGCCCAAGCCCAGAAACAGCAGCTAAACCTGGATTGGTCAGCAAAATTAACGGCGGCTGATTTCACAGAAGAGACATTTTTAGCAGCGGTTGCGACAGTTAAGGAACAATCAGAATGGGAAAATGCTATTCGCTCTCACCGCGAATCAAAAATTCAGTTAGAGACGCGGGCGAAAGATTTGAGCGAGGCGATCGCAGGCAGAACTACCGATGAAAATACTTTAGCACAAGTGCGATCGGCAAAACATACCGCCCAAGAAAACCTTAAACAAGCCAACAACAACCGCGCCGAACTTTTAGCTTGGATTCAAGTAGCAGCCCAAAATCTCGAACAAGCCGAAAGACTGTCACAGCAAATCACAAATTT
This sequence comes from Microcoleus sp. T2B6, assembly GCF_036700475.1. Lineage (NCBI taxonomy): Bacteria > Bacillati > Cyanobacteriota > Cyanophyceae > Oscillatoriales > Microcoleaceae > Microcoleus > Microcoleus sp. T2B6. Next base: position 163,046 of record NZ_JAUBOZ010000001.1, read on the forward strand.
CACAGAACAAGAGCAAACTTATCACACCTTAGCGCAGAATCTCAAATCCAACGAATTTCAATCCTACATTTTAGAACATTTAGAAGCAGAATTAGTCGGCAGCGCCACATTGATTTTGCAAGAATTAACCGAAAATCGCTACAAACTAAAAAACCAAGACGGCGAATACTGGGTAACAGATAATTGGAACGGCGGCGAAGCTAGACGAGTGCGAACCCTTTCCGGTGGCGAAACCTTTGCAACTTCCTTATCAATGGCTTTAGCTTTGTCAGAAAAACTGTCTCAAGGAGCTCACTTGGGCAGCTTGTTTCTCGATGAAGGATTTGGTACTTTAGATACGGAAACTCTCGAAAGCGTTACTCAAATTTTAGAATCTTTGCGGCAGCGAGACAGGCTGATTGGAGTGATTACCCACGTTCGAGAATTGGGCGAAAGGTTGCCAGCACAAGTTAAAGTGTCTAAATCCCCCCAAGGTTCTAAAATAGAAGTTGAAAGAGTCTAATTATACTATAATAAGACTTATGTCAAAAGTAGTTTTGCTCGCTATAAATAGCGCTCTCGGTGCGCCTTCCGCATTCTACAAACTACATATGTAGGCTGTGTAATACGCATCTGTTAACTAAGCTCTTTTGGGATCTAGTAAAACAGTTTTTAAAATCATGTCAGCCAAAGATATCTTTCACAACACAGTACGTGCGGCTTTGGAGAAAGATGGATGGACAATTACTCACGATCCTCTATTTCTAAAAGTAACTTCTCAAGTAAAAATGCAGATAGATTTGGGAGGAGAGAAATTACTTTCTGCCGAAAAGGGGAGGCAAAAAATAGCAGTAGAAGTAAAAAGTTTTGTGGGCTTGTCGGCGCTGTCAGAATTCCATACGGCTGTTGGTCAATTTCTTAATTATCGAGTAGCATTGGAAAAATTGGAATCAGAACGAGTGCTGTATTTGGCAGTGCCTACAGATATCTATCAAGATTTTTTTACAGACTCGTTTATTCAAACTGTGTTAGAACGATATCAAATAAAGATGCTGGTTTTTCATGTGAAGGGACAGGAGATAACATTATGGAAAGATTAGATTATCGCCAGTTAGTTCAGAAAGTCATACATCAACACGCGACAGAGCAGTCGGAGCAAGATGTAGAAACCACTGAAATTGTTTTCGATACGGAACGCGATCGCTATTTATTGTTGTATGTGGGATGGCGGGATGAAGAACGAATTCATGGATGTCCGATTCATGTTGATATCAAAGATGGAAAGATTTGGATTCAGCGCGATTTTACGGAAGTAGGAATTGCCAATCAATTTCTAGAATTTGGAGTCCCTAAAACAGATATTGTGTTGGGATTTCGAGCGCCTTATGTACGGCAATTTACTGGATTTGCGATAGCGTAAATCATTAAATAATCTCAAAAAAAAATCCCCACAACCCCGACTTCTCCAATAGTTCGGGGTTCTAATCTGTAAGTTCTGTCAATCTACTTAACGCCCCAAGAAACAAATATTATATGAAAAATTACCCCACTAGAATGCAATCGGTACAGTCGCCAATAATTCCCGTAGTTGGCGAACTGATTCGCCAAAATCCGGGAACGATATCATTAGGACAAGGCGTAGTTTACTACAATCCGCCACAAGAATCATTTGAAAAAATCCCCGAATTCTTCGCAAATCCCGACAATCACAAATACAAAGCCGTGGAAGGAATTCCACAATTACAGGATGCAATCGCAGCCAAACTCAAAACCGATAACGATATAGAAATTAATAACAAAAACTGCATTGTTGTTACCGCCGGTAGCAACATGGGATTTACCAACGCCATTCTCGCTATCACTTCGGCGGGAGACGAAGTTATTATCCAATCACCTTATTACTTTAACCACGAAATGGCGGCAATTATGGCAAATTGCCGACCAGTTATAGTAGAAACCGACGCAAAATATCAACTTAATATCGATGCTATAAAAAAAGCAATTACCGACAAAACGCGCGCCATAGTTACCATTTCCCCAAATAATCCCACTGGTGTTGTTTATTCGGTCGAAGCACTCCGAGAAGTTAACCAAATTTGTCGCCAGCACAACATCTATCACATCAGCGATGAAGCCTACGAATATTTTACTTATAACGGCGTCAAACACTGTTCGCCCGCCGCTTTTCCCAACAGCAGCGAACATACAATTTCTTTGTTTAGCCTCTCCAAAGCCTACGGTTTTGCGAGTTGGCGGATCGGGTATATGGTAATACCAGAACACTTGCTCGTTTCAGTGAGAAAGATTCAAGATACCATCTTAATTTGTCCGCCCGTAATTTCTCAATATGCAGCCCTGGGAGCCTTGCAAGTTGGTAGAGGTTACTGCGATAATTATGCAAGGGCGATCGCATCTGTGCGACAACTCGTATTAGACGAACTCAATACCATCCAAAACTTGTGTACAATTTCCCCTGCCTGCGGAGCATTTTACTTTTTCTTGAAAGTTGATACTGAAATCGATACAATGGAATTAGTAGAAAAATTAATTCGCGAATATCACGTAGCAGTGCTTCCCGGTACAACCTTCGGCATGGATAGCGGCTGCTATTTGCGGGTTGCTTATGGTGCTTTGGAAAAAGCAACTGCCACGGCAGGTATTAGGAGATTAGTTAAAGGTTTGAAGACAATTTTAAACAAGTAAAATAGGAAATTTAAAAATGGTTGCCACGAACTTGAAAGCAAATACAAATATCCAAGATACCTCCGCTGCAAGACTGGCAGACTTGCGCGATTTGATGGCAGATTATGAATTAGATTGCTATTACATCCCAGCGGTTGACGAACACTTAAATTTATCCGTTCCAGCAGCGAAGCAGCGGCGAGCTTGGATGTGCGGTTTTACGGGTTCCGCCGGCGATTTGTTGGTTGGCAAAAATTCCGCTTGGTTGTTTGTGGATTCCCGCTATTACGAACAAGCCGAATTGCAAGTCGATCCTGGAATTATTCAAATATCAAAACTTGGCTTAGAAGGAAATTTAACCTTAATTGAAACTTTAGAAAAACTGGCTGTAGAATCGGTCGAAAAATCAAGGAAAATTCGCATGGGTTTTGACCCGTTTACCGTAGCGACAGAGCAATATCAAAATTGGGTGAAAAAATTTGCAACGGCGGAGATTGAACTCATAGCAATCCGGGAGAATTTGACAGACAAAGTGCGATCGCAAAATTCTTGGCAAACAGCAGAGAGTTTACCCGCGATTGATGCAGAGCCCATATTTAGCTTACCTGTATCCCTGACAGGAGAAACCGCCGCCCAAAAATTAGCCAGAGTCAGGGAAGCGATGCAAAAAGCCAATATCGATGTGCTTCCGATTACCAACCTGAATCAAATAGCGTGGCTGTTCAATCTCCGAGGCTCGGATATTCCCCACATTCCCATTTTCATATCCTATGCCATTGTCACCACAGATTCAGCGTTTTTGTTTACAAATCCCGAACGAATTTCGCTAGAAATCAAGCAAGAATTGCGGGATGATGTAACTTTGCTTCCCTACGCCGACTATCCGCATACATTAGAAACTTGCGTAAATTTGCCACATAAAGTTCGGGTACTTTTAGACCCGAAACACAGCACAGCAGGCACGTACCAGTTAATATTAAACCATCAAGAAGCGCAGTTTTACAACATCGAAATAGTTTTTGATACTCATCCGGTAGAAGGGATGAAAGCTCGCAAAAATCCCGTAGAAATTGAGCAGATGAAATCAGCCAATTTCAAAGCAAGTCGAGCGAAAAGTTTGACTTTAAAGTGGTTGACAGAACAGCTAGAAAATGGTAATGTAGTGACCGAGTTTGATGTCAAAGAAAGCATCGAAAAATTTTACCAAGAAGAAGCAGATTTTCAGACTTTAACTTTTAGAACGATCGCCGGTGCGGGAGCCAATAGCTCGATCGTACATTACGGAACCCCCAGCCCAGAAATCACCTTAAAACCCGGAGAATTGCTGCTGCTGGATTCAGGCGCGCAATATTTAGCAGGTACAACCGACGATACGAGAACAATAAGTATCGGAGAACCGACGGCGCTACAAATAGAACACTACACAACAGTCTTAATCGCGCACATCAACTGTGCAATGCAGCAATTCCCCAAAGGAACAACGGGAGCGCAATTAGATGCGATCGCCCGTGCGGTATTATGGCAAGAACAGCTAGACTACGGACACGGTACAGGGCACGGAGTCGGCGCGTTTTTAGCCGGTCACGAAGGGCCAAACGGCATCAGCAAATCTGTGCAGTATCCCCTGGAAGCCGGAATGGTAACTAGCATCGAACCGGGATATTACGAACCGGGATGGGGCGGAATTCGCATAGAAAATCTTTATGTTGTCAGGGAAATGCCATCCAAAAACGGTACCGTTTGGTACGGATTTGAATCGCTGACGTATATTCCGTTTGAGCGCAAATTGATAAATGTCGATCGGCTGTCAAAGACTCAACTAGCATGGTTGAATAATTATCATGCTGCTGTAGTCGAGAAACTGGAACCCGTACTTGATGCAGGAACAATTGAATGGTTGAAAACAGCCTGCGCTGTGCTAGGTAAAGCCTTGTAATTTGTCGCACATTTAACTTGTACACCTATTTTTCGGGAAACTCTTGTGGGGTGGGCACGCGAGCCCGCCCCAAAGGTACAAAATAGCACATATCAGATAGGGACACGGCACTGCCATGTCCCTACTGTTACATAGTTACATAGTTACACTTCTCAGGATAAAATTACCTACTGATAAATAGCTAAAACTATTGCTATAGAATTTTAGGGCTTCAGACAATTAGGTGATTTTAGTCACAGTAGATGCAGAGGATTACTGTTAAGTTCATAGGTAATGCTGGGATAACTTTTAAATAATTACTAAAATTATTATAAGGTTCTATTTACTTAATGATAATTACCAAAAACAAGGGGGTTAAGTTTTATGAAAGCAGAATCAGAAGTAGCTATTTCTTGTGCAATATCTATTTTCTCTAATGAAAAATTTAAAGCCGATGATGATAGACTAAACTATCAATCCTATAAAGAGCTAGGTCTAATTTGTGGTCAATGTAGAGAACTTATTTTTTTTAAGAAAGGTACAGAGAGAGTTTCTCATTTTTCCCATTTCAAAACTACAGGAAAAGATTGTCAATGGAGAACCGGGAGCGATAGCAATACACTACATACTGATGCAGAGGGTAGAGAGCAAAGCTTAGAAAAGTTCCAGACTAAATTTAAATCGATTATTGAAGAAGGGATAATCAAACATCAGCAAATTTCATCCTCTCAGCTTCGCGAGCAAATAAAGGAAGGTCAAAGATTAGTTTCTACCTATAAGATAGATATCGACTCTTGGCTAAGGTGGTTTAATCAAAATAGAAAACCACTGAGAAATCTCGCTAAAAGTTTGTATCAAACTAATGAGTTAGTATCTCAGGAAAATCAGATAATTCTTTTAAATTTTGTTGATTATTTGTGTGTTCCTGCTAGTGAATATATTTTGAGAGATATCCTTTACTATGTATTTGGTTTATTGGATAAAGAGATATCTCTTAAGAAATATTTAGAAGAGCTTCCCTCTAAAGTCATTGAATTAATGAGTTATGCTGAGTGGGAAAAAGAGTATAAACGAGCAAAAGAAAGTGTGAATTTTTCTTCCTATCTAAAAGGAAAATCTAATACTGAGACGGAAGTTGCAGCAACAAAACCAACTGAAAAACTAGCCAACGAGTGTCTAGGGGAAACCGAAAATTCGTCTACTTTCAATACAGTATTCCTAGAGGAAGTAGCCAATCCTATAGGGTCCGATTCTATAGCTACAGAAGAAGATGTTGCCTCTAATAGTAATAGTAAGGACACATTAATACAGAAGTTGTCCAATCTTCGAGTAGAATCCGAGAAAGTCCTAGAGGATTCTCAAACTTCTAGTAATGCAGCTTTATCTCATAGTTCACGGGAGAAAGTCGTAGAGGAGAATACTACGTCTACTACTATCCCCGCCAATCTTATAGTAGAGACTCAAACTCCTATAACTTCTCCAGAATCTTCTAAGAGCTTTGAAAAAGTTATAGTAGATTCCGATCTTTCTCACAGATATTCGTCAGCTAAAGAACGTATTTTACTGGTTGAGAAAGAGGTTACTAAGGTTATAAACCTCTCAGACGTAAAAACAGTAGCTAAAAACAGCTTTGAATGGAGGGGGTTGTTAGGTACTGTACCATCTATCATCAAGTTAGTACCATCAGGAGATGCTTGGATTATACTAGCTTTACCAATTCCAACTCCTAAAACACCGCTGTACATTTTACTAGCGGATCAAGCTATCAAAAATCACTGGGATGGCGACAGATGTCAGATACGTATTCGGACGCCTATCTATTTTGAGGTAAATCGCCTGCAAAATAATTCAGCAGATGAAGAAAGTACGGAGAAACTGGAAGATCTCCACAAAAAAATAGTGCTTTTAGACAGAATTTCGGATGATGTCTTACATAAAAGACCTATCCCGGAAAATGCAGTGATGGACAGCAGTCAAAAGCTTCAAAGATGCCTCCAACAAGCTGAATTCAAAACTTTAGCTACCGATCCGTACTATTCTAAGTATTATTTAGGTAGTGTAAAGTTCATGGTAGAGGTAGAAACAGAAGAGTATCCCTATCTACTAGACGACTTTATGTCAAAAAAGAGGATAGCTTCTCCCGTTCTATTAGCGTTAAACTGGCTAAAGTTAGTCCCCCCAAATCTCAAACAACATTTTGGTACTAAAAAACCAACTGTAAAGGAGATTAACTCCTATCTACAGTCAAAGTTTGATTTTCGTAACGTAGATTTAGAAATCTACGAGAAAAACGGTCAAATCTTCTTAGAAATTCTTTATCTGGGAGAATCTCACGTAAAACAGTTACTCACCATCAAATCTCCTGAAAAAGGGTATAAGGCTCGGAAAAATGTCCCTGTAAAAGTTGCTAGCACGATATCTTTTGCAGAGAAAGTAGCGTTTAAGAACTTCCTTCAATCATCAGACAGTCTTCTCAGAACAGAAGTCCAAGGGCAATTGACTGAATTAGTAGAGAAATTCCTATCTGCTAATTACCAGATTCTAGTAGGACACAAAAAAGTAGCTCAGGCTAAGAAACCCACGGAAATAGTAGGATACGATCGGCAGAAAATTATCAATTTCTTACGTCCTTTCACTTTAGAGTCGGGAGTAAAAAATGGTCAGTTAATCTGGCTGAGGACTGGAAAAATTATTTCAGAAGTAGATATCGGTACGCTTCTCTCAGAGATTAATAAGAACTGGAAATACTGGGATAAAAAAGATAAATTATTCATTTCTATTGGGGGTTTTGATATTCATAACCAAAATCCAGGAGTATTAGTCCTGAAAGTATGCAAGCTACTAAGAAAACAACCACATTTAGACAAGCTAGTGTGGAAAGATTTGATCGAGGTCTTTTATCAACTAACAAGTCTAGCAATAGGTTTCAGAACATCTAAAGGAGTAATTCTCACACCAGACTCTCTTTACTCGTCTAATGTAGAACAGTGGATGCAGCGAATTAAAATTCAGTTGATTGCGGTTCTACTTTCTACCTCTAAAACAGGAAGTGTAGAAGCCTGGTTGCAGAAAGATATATCTTCTCTCTACGATGCTTTAGAAAAAGCGTACCCTAATTGGAAGTTTAAGGTGAGTAAAGATGTCTTAAAGCATTTAGAGGAATTACATAATGCTCTAGATATCTGTCTGCAAGTAGAAGAGCCTAAATTTGAGTAGATAATACATTCACTTTTAATAAGTGTGGTTAACTTCTTAGGGGTATTACACTATTTTTTTCGCAGATGCTCGTCAGCTAATTATCCATAAAGGTTAGGAAGTTGTGTAAATTTGATGATTTCTTTAGTTTAGTTTTGAAATAAAAATTTATTTCACTATTATTGCCCCGTGTTAGTTCTGTTCACAATTCCTACTTATCTCTAGAATTATTTTTCCCGATACTCCTATCTGGAAAGCACAAAGCTGGAGAGAAAATATTCAAACCTTTAAAAAATGTCAGCATTGAGACTCTTATAAAGAAATAAAATAGCTATACCCTACTAGCTAGCAAACCACTTCTAAATCCCTATCTAGCTTAGCTTTACTTCGCACTTTTTATACACTACTAAGATAGGACATTCTATCATAAAGCCAAGCTTTAAGAGCTTAGTTGGGTATGAAACGGGTATGGGGCTCTAGACCCACTTCATACCTAAAAATAAGACCAAGGCTCGAAGTCTCATCAAGCCTTGGTCTTATCAGTAAAGCTGGTGACAGGATTTGAACCTGCGACAGGCTGATTACAAATCAGCTACTCTACCAACTGAGTTACACCAGCAGTGAAACTTAATATAGCAAACTTATAGTCATTAGCGCAACCCCCCCAGCCAATTTTTTTTCAAATTCCCCCAAAAGCTCTCCCCGTAAGGGCAAAACCGGAATTGTCTGCCCGCTGCCCACAGCCCACTGCCAATTAACTAATCGCAGCGCCAAATCTTAATCGTCTGATCCGCACTGCCGCTGGCGAGCAAATTGCCCGAAGGTGCGATCGCCACCGAGTACACAGTACCCGAATGTCCCTTAAGACTGGTCAACAACTCCCCCGTCTGCAATTTCCAAATATTAATCGTATTATCATCGCACCCGCTAGCCAAAGTCAAACCGTCCCGACTGATAGCAACCGACTCGCCCCGACTCACATAATTCTGCAAAATATGCACCGCCTCATTCGTTCCTAAATTCGTTACACCCTTTCCGCTTCCAGAATTAGTATTTAAAATCCGCAACAAACTGCCCGTATGCAAATTCCGCAGCTTAATCGTATAATCATTGCTCACGCTAGCAAGAATCTGACCGTCCGGCGCGATCGCCACAGAATTCACCCCAACATTCAACCCCGAAAGAGTCCGCAGCAACTTGCCACTTTCCACATCCCAAACCTTACTCGTCGCATCCGAACTACCACTCGCCAATATTTTACCGTCCGGGCTAAAAACCACCGCATTCACATTATCAGAATGGCCCCTCAAAGTCCGCAGCAACTCACCACTCCGCAAATTCCACAGCTTAATCGTATTATCAGCCCCGCCGCAGCTAGCAATTACCAAGCCCTTCGGGTTAATCGCCACCGAATTCACCTCCATAGAATGTCCCGGAAAAGTACACAGCAAATCGCCGTTGTGCAAATTCCAAAACTTAATTGTTTCGTCCGAACTGCCGCTGACCAACATTTTTCCGTCATAGCTAATAGCCACTGAATTTACGCGATCGGAATGTCCCGTCAGAGTGCCAATTAATTCCGTGGTTTCTAAATCCCAAATCTTAATAGTTTTATCCCAACTACCGCTAGCCAGAATTTTACCGTCAGGGCTAATCGCCAGAGAATTGACAAACGATGAATGTCCCGGCAGCGTATATACACACCGCCATTTCTGATGTTTTAATTTGTGAGCTAATTCCTTCACCCGCTTAGCAGCAGCCTCAGCTTCCTCTCTGCGTTTGAGTTCAGCCTCCTCCAAACGCTGGCGTTCCGCCCTAGCTTTCGCCTCTCGCAGCGCCAGCCGCCGCATCTCTCCCTTATAGACTATTCGCTGCTGCTCCTGAATTTCTTTAAGAGTTTCAATATACGGTTTTGCCCAATCTTTAGAAAACCATTCCTGAGCAAATTCCGCCTCTAAATTAAATAGCTGAGGTTCGTGAGTAAAATCGATATTTAAATAATACAAATCCGCTAAAAAAGCCGCCAATAATTTGTGAATTGTCACAATTATTTGCCGAATAATCCGCAAGCTCAGCTTTCTATCTTTTCCCTCTGCCTCCAACTGGTTATAAACCTCTTCCCAATTCCAAGGCTGCATCGCCACTAGAGAAACGCTCTGATTGATGACTCCCCAAAAACCGACATGAAAATTAACTTCATAATCGCTGATATCGCTGTACAGTATAGCTGTCGGTACGGGAGACAACACAGTCTGCAACCGCTCCACATCAATATCAGAAATGGATTTTTTGAAATAATCTCCGTAAAACTGAACCGGACACAAATCTCCATGCGGGGGGTAGTGCTGGTTCAAAAAAGCTCTTAACTTAGCCGGCAGCTCGATATTCAGATTGTGGCGAAACGAATCCGGGCAATCTTCGCTAATTTTTGCGGGAGCAACTAACAGCAGCAATCGGTGCTGCTGCTGCTGCAAAATCTGTTCAGTTTCCTGCCTGCTCAAATTAGAAAACCAGTTGTCCCTGTCCCAAATTGTTTGAATTTCGCTCAGCTTAACTCGAATTGCTTCTGATTGAAACTCCCGCATTAAGTCGCGGCAAAGCCGACTAATTGCCCGCTTATCTCTTACTTCTTGTGCCTTAATTCGATTAGCCCGTTCTTCTTTTACCCTTTCTTCTGCGTCGGCGATCGCGATTAATTCTTGTTCTCTGGCCTGCTGCCGCTGCAAATATCTCACTTGTGCTTTAATCCAGCGGGGGTCTTTTTTGATTTGCTGGTTCAAAGCTGAAGAACCAGAGGGTTCAATTTCTGCATAGCGTTCGTTGACAGCGCTTGCTCCCAATCTTTCTCCCAATTCAGAGGCTACAGGCTTCAACAGTTCAATTAGAGTGTCTGAGACTGGGCGGGGTAAGGACATACCAGTTAAAACTTTTTCTTAGTTAAGGGCGATCGCGCGAGTCAGACATATCCCCCTGGGGCGGGGACTCTTGGCAGGGCTATTAGATTTGGGCGATCGGCCGATGCTATATGTAAGGCGTATCGTGCAGGCGAATCGTGCAGCCGCGCCAGCTTAGCACCTTAACTTAATAATAATATTTATTTATACACTTTACATTTTACCCCGAATCTGACTAGAAAACACCGACGGAAAAGACTTCAGGATATGCGATCGACCCTGAGTTCCCCCAATTTGTTTTTTTTGTTGCCATTTCACTCGCTCTTGTCTATAATCGTACTTCACAACCATAATTACGGTATTCCTACCTAAAAACCGTACTTTATCTAGAGGAACAAATATAATGAGCCCGTGGCAACGCCTAACTCAACACCTTCACTGGCCGCAACAGCCACCAGCCGGTACAAATAAATCATTGACTGGGCTGAAAAGATTTGTGTCACTATTTTTAGTGGGAATAACTTTAAGTCTAGCCGTTGCATCCTGCGGCCAGGGAACCACCAACAACCCCGCAGCCAGTCCCGGCAGCAGTCCAGGCGGTGCTAGCCCAGCAGCCAACAAAGGCAACGTAGAATTAACCCTAGTATCCTTCGCCGTCACCAAAGCCGCCCACGAAGCGATAATTCCCAAATTCGTAGAACAATGGCAAAAAGAAAAAGGCCAAACCGTCACCTTCAACCAAAGCTACGGCGGTTCCGGTTCCCAAACTCGCGCCGTAATTGACGGTTTAGAAGCAGACATCGTACACCTAGCCCTCGCCCTCGACACCGCAAAAATCGAAAAAGCCGGACTAATTCAACCTGGGTGGGAAAAAGAAGTTCCCAATGAAGGCATAGTCAGTAAATCCGTAGGAGCAATAGTTACCCGCGAAGGCAATCCCAAAGGCATCAAAACCTGGGAAGATTTAAGCAAAGACGGAGTAAAAGTGATTACTGCCGATCCCAAAACATCAGGCGTTGCCCGTTGGAATTTCCTCGCACTTTGGGGCTCTGTTGTTAAAACCGGAGGAGACGAAACCAAAGCATTAGACTTGACTACTAAAGTCTACAAAAACGTCCCGATTCTGACTAAAGATGCCCGCGAAGCCACCGACGTATTTTTCAAACAAGGCCAAGGCGACGCCTTAATTAACTACGAAAACGAGATTATTCTGGCTGGTGAGAAAGGCGAAAAACCAACTTATACTATTCCAGAAGTCAATGTTTCGATCGACAATCCGATTGCCATCGTCGATAAAAACGTTGATAAACACGGTACTCGCGAAGTCGCCGAAGCATTTGTCAAGTTTCTCTACACCCCAGAAGCTCAGCGAGAATTTGCCAAAGTAGGCTTCCGCCCAGTAGATGCGACAGTAGCGGCGGAACCAGAATTTGTCAAAAAATATGCCCCCATCAAAACCCTCTTTACAGCTCAAGACTTAGGAGGTTGGGGAGATATTCAGAAAAAATTCTTCGATGACGGAGCTGTTTTTGACAAAATCCAAGGTTCAATTAAACAGTAGTGGCCGGGGCGGGTTTACGAGTTGATTGGTTTTAGTCAAATACGATCGGTAAAACCCGTATCTGGTATGGCGCCTCGCTGCTAGATATGCGATCGCGCCTTGCAGATTGTAGGATGGCGACGCACCCTACATCTATCTAATGAGCCGGGGCGGGTTTACCAGATGATTGGTTTTAGGCAATTATTTTTGGTAAAACCCGCCCCTACAGCAATTATTCTTTCCAACTCAAAACTATTGACTTATGGCTGGATCATCTGCAATCAGTAACCCTCAATCTCCGATCGAAAATATCAAAAAGGGGCTGGGCAAAATAACATTACCTTGGGGAATCACCCTAGGCTACCTCAGCTTAATGCTATTCCTCCCAGTTACAGCAATGCTGCTGAAAGCCAGCACAGCAAACCCCGCCGAATTTTGGGCAATTGCCACCACTCCCATCGCCCTTTCCGCCTACGATGTCACCTTCTTTACGGCATTAATTGCGGCATTAATTAACGGAGTATTCGGCACATTAATTGCCTGGGTATTAGTCCGCTACGACTTTCCCTTAAAACGGATTGTCGATGCAGTCGTCGATTTACCTTTTGCACTGCCCACCTCCGTTGCCGGTTTAACCCTCGCCACAGTTTACAGCGATAACGGCTGGATTGGTTCGCTTTTTGCACCTTTGGGAATCAAGATATCCTTTACTCGCTTGGGCGTAGGTATAGCGATGATCTTTATTTCCTTGCCATTTATAGTTAGAACCGTACAGCCAGTTTTAAACGAGATGGAAAAAGATATCGAAGAAGCAGCTTGGTGCTTAGGTGCTTCTCAATTTGAAACTTTCTGGCGAGTAGTTTTGCCACCGCTATTTCCGTCTATTTTAACCGGAGTAGCACTCGGATTTTCGCGAGCGGTTGGCGAGTACGGATCTACTGTAATTGTAGCTTCTAACATACCGTTCAAAGATTTAATCGCGCCAGTATTAATTTTCCAACGGTTGGAACAGTACGACTATGCAGGAGCAACCGTTATCGGCACTGTCATGTTAGCTATTTCCCTGGCAATGCTGTTCGCCATTAATCTTTTACAAGCATGGAGAAGACGCTATGACGGCTAATATCAATTCACCCGCTGGTTACAAATTTCCGCCCGCAGGTTCTAGTCGGAGTCAGGAAAAAGCTTGGGTAAAACCAACTTTAATCGGAATTGCGATCGGCTATCTCGCTCTTGTCTTATTTATCCCCACACTCAACGTTTTTTACCAAGCTTTCCGAAAGGGATTTGAGCCATTTTTTTCTAACTTAACCTCCCCAGATTTTCTGCACGCAGCGCAACTAACCCTGGTAATTTCTCTGATAGTTGTGCCTGTAAATACAGTATTCGGTTTGTGTGCAGCCTGGGTAATTGGTCGCAACAAATTTCCGGGTCGGACGCTATTAATCAGCCTTTTAGATGTGCCTTTTGCCATCTCTCCCGTAGTTGCAGGTTTAATGATTGTACTGCTTTACGGTCGGCTAGGATGGTTCGGGTCGTGGCTGGAGGCGGCCAATATCAAGGTTATTTTTGCCTTCCCTGGAATGGTGCTAGCTACTGCTTTTGTTACCTTGCCTTTTGTGGCCCGCGAAGTAATTCCTGTTTTGGAAGAAGTAGGAACAGATCAAGAAGAGGCGGCGAAAACTTTGGGAGCAAATGACTGGCAAATTTTCTGGAATGTCACGCTTCCCAGTATTCGCTGGGGATTGCTTTACGGAGTAATTTTGACCAATGCTAGAGCAATGGGAGAATTTGGAGCTGTTTCTGTGGTGTCGGGAAATATTGCTAAGAAAACGCAAACTTTGCCTTTGTTTGTAGAGGATGCTTACAAGCAGTACGCGACGCAAGCGGCATTTTCGGCGGCGGTAGTTCTCGGTCTTTTAGCAGTTGTTACTCTCGTGCTTAAGGAGATTTTAGAACGCAAAACTAGGATAAAAGAAGTTGAAGAATAGTCATGAGTCATTAGTCATTAGTCATTAGTCATTAGGGATTTAGGGTGCGCGCTGTGAACCTCATCCCTCAAACGATTCATTAGTAAGGTGCGGCGCTATCGACAATCTGGTTGGAAGCTCGAAAATCTCACAGCGGCATATCCTACAAGATATTGGTGCAAAGTGTAAACTGAAACAAAAATTAGGAGTCCCAAATGTTAGCTAACAATACTAGCGAATCTGAATTTGAGGCGATCGGCGATTTTCACAGAACCCAAGAATCAGATATTCCCCACTCTGATAGTGGTGACAGCAGACCAACTCAAACCCGCATTCGCATTCGTGTTCCTAAAGAATACCATCAGGAACCTGTGATTTCTAACCTGATTTCTGAATACGGTTTGACTGTGAATTTTAATGCCGCTTTGTTGGGTGTTAAAACTTTAGATGACGGTTGGTTTGACTTGGAACTGAACGGTACAAGTAAACAGATTGAAACGGCTCTGATGTATCTCAATGATTTAGATGTGGAAATCTGGAGCAATTCCAATAATCCCGATGAAGAAACTTGGTAATTAGTGAGTATTGGATGCCCAAATGGAAGAGGAGTTAATATTCTGGACGGTCACGCCAAATTTTCTTTCCTCTTCCCGATCTATTGAGTATAATAGTGTCCATAAATATTAGTCATGAGTCAATCGATTTGAGATTTGAGATTTGAGATTTGAGATTTAAGCATTGGCCCCACGGATAAATTCGGCGGGCAAGTTTCATCGGATGCACGTTTTTTATTTCTGGACGGATGAATCCGGGGGCTTGTATCCTAGATGCTTTAGGTGAGGATTAATCAGTCCTATCTATTCCTGTAAAAGAACTTTTTTAACTTTTGTAGTGAGGAATGCAAGTCTTCATAAAACTCAGAGGACTTGCATTCCTCACTACAAACAAATTTGAGGGCGGTTGGTCGTTAGCGAAGCCCTCGAAGAGGATCGCACATACCGATAATTCAGCAGCTAACAACTACCAAATAACACCAGCTTACAGCTAATAACCGTGACTGATGACTCTTGACTAACAAATATATAGCGGTTCTCAAGCGTGGTGAGGTATGCCCTATACCCTATGCCCTATGCCCTATGCCCTATGCCCTATGCCCATGAGTACCTCATCTTTCTGAGAAAGGTTATAGATCGCCATCAGTTAACTATTCGATTGACAATTTTTATAAAATCTGGTTTTTTCTCCATCTCTGACATATCAATAAACAGCGCGCAAGTCTTCTCCAACATTATTGTTGTACCAGCCGGAACAATATCCCCCTTTAAGACTTCTAAACAATCAAACTAACTCAGTTAGGGCAGGGGAGCATATAAAAAAGTTTTTGTCAATATTCCATTTAGGTGAAAGTTAGGTTAGGTGAAATTAGGGGCGATCCTCTTCGTTGGCGTAGCCCCCGTAGGGGCGGGCTTCGCCAACGACTCTCATCCGCGCTGGAAAAAGCTCGATCGTTGCTGCGGTTGGTTTGTGATATGAATTTGATGTGTGCGTGTACCAGGAGAATTTGAACGTGGAAATCTATAAAGAACGGAAACACCAGATAGTTTTTGCTGATTCACAAGTTAAAGATTGTGAAAGTTTAACAGAAACGCTCAATCCCGATACAGAAATTGTTATTCTCAAAGCCGATCGCGACGGCATCGAGCAAATCGCCGAAACACTTAAACAGCGGAAAAACATTGCAGCCGTCCACATTTTGTCTCACGGTGCAGCAGCCAGCTTGCAACTGGGAGCAACAGAACTAAATCTGTGCAACATTGAAAGCTACCGCAATTATTTAGAAACATGGTTTGCTTTGCCAGCAGCCGAAACAAACTCGAACTCTTCAATTACAGCTAAACCCGAAATTCTACTTTACGGTTGCAACGTCGCCGCCACAGAAGCAGGTGTGGCTTTCGTGGAAAGGCTGAGCCAGCTCACCGGGGCAAATATTGCCGCGTCCGATAACTTGACCGGGAATGCGGCACTGGGTGGAGACTGGGAACTAGAAGTAACTACGGGCAACATAGAAACACCTTTAGCATTTTCAGCAGAGGCGAGGGAAGCTTACAGTGGCGTACTGGCTGACTTGAACCAAACGACTGGCGACTTTAACGGACTGGTAAATGCCATCAATGTTGCCAACATCAACAGCGGCACTGACACGATTACTCTCACTGCCGATATTACCCTCGCAGGGCAATTGCCGAGAATTACCGACACCACCACTATTGTTGGCGGTGGTTTCAAGATCAGCGGCAATAACAACCGTGCCTTCGTAGTTGATAACACAACATTTAACATCTCAAACCTCACCATTGATGCCGCAAAAGCAGTAGGCAACGCGGGAACCACCGGTGGTGGTGGCGCTGCGGGCTTAGGTGGCGCACTTTTTATCAACAACGGTACAGTCACAGTTGACAGAGTTACTTTTTCTAATAACTCTGCCGTTGGCGGTGCAGGTGTGGCTGGGAATGGTGGCAAGGGTGGTAGCGCCGATCTGGGTACTTTATTCGGAGGTACGGCAGGGACAAATGGCAGAGATGGTCGCACCGGTCTAGATAGCACTGGCCTGGCAGGTGGAATAGGTGAAAACGGCGAAGCAGGCACTTCTGGAAATGCAGGCGGTACAGGCGGTAAAGGTGGTACTGGTGGTACTGGTGCTACTGCTGGCGGGACAAACGGTGGGGCTGGTGGCATTGGCGGCACTGGTGGTGCTGGTAGCGTTGTCGGTAGTGGCGGCGGTGGTGGAGGTGCCGGTGGCCTTGGCGGTCCTGCTGGTAGTGGGACCCAGGGTAATGGTGGCAATGGCGGTGCTGGCGGTGCTGGCGCCTTTGGTGGCGGCGGTGGTGCTGGCGGTCTACTCGGCACTGGCAACATCAATGGCACTATCGGCGCTGGCGGTATTGGCGGCTTCGGCGGCGGTGGCGGTAGTGGCAATGGTGCAAGCGCTGGAGGCACTTTTGGCGGTGCAGGTGCTATTGGCTTTGGTGGCGGCGGTGCAGGTTTAGGCGGCGCGATTTTTGTTGGCGGTGGCACTTTGACCATGACCAACAGCACCTTATATAGCAACACAGTTACTGGTGGCAATGCTGGTAATGTGGCCGCAGGTGCGGGTACAGCAGCAGGTGGCGCAATTTTTGTCAACTTAGGTGCTACCGCTACTCTGACCAATAATACGATCGCCTATAACACTTCCACAGCAGCCACAGTTGGCATACCGGCTAGTCTGATTGCTAGTGCCGGAGGAATTTACAACAACGGCGGTACAGTTACAGTCAAAAACACGATCGTTGCTGGCAACGTTGCTACTACCGACACAGATGTTACAGGGGCATTCACAGGAAATAACAACCTGATTGGGGTTCTCGGCACTAGCACGGGTTTCACAGCTCAGGCATTAGCGGTTCCTTTGGCAAATGTATTAGCTCCAGCAGCCTCTGCCGGACTCAACGGTGCAACTACCGGCCCGTTCACCCTGGCCCTAGTTGACAACAGCCCCGTCACTACCAGCAGCAACCCTGCAATTGGTGGGGGCGACCCGACAATAACGGCAGTGGGCGCTACAGCTTTTGACCAACGAGGTACTGGCTTTCCTCGAAAAATTGACAATACTCTTGTCAGCAAACCGAATATTGACATCGGTGCTTACGAGTACGGGCCCGTGGTCGTGGGTCAGAAATTCAACGACCTTAACGGGGATAGCCTGCAAGGTGCCGCGGCAACTGAACCAGGTCTAGGCGGCTGGACTATTACCGCAGGTACGAAGACTAATGTAACATCTGCCGTTGCTGCCACTCTCGGCCAATACACTCTCACGGATACTAAGGCAAATACAGCGATCGAAGAAACGTTACAAACCGATTGGGTGCAGACTTTGGCACCAACGGTGACGACTGGTACTGCTGATGTTACCGGTGCTAACTTCGGCAATTTCAAAAAAACCTCGATCGCGGGCAAAACCTACACAGACCTCAAAGGCGACGGCTTCACGTCCGATGACACCACACAAAACGAGGTCACGGTCACTTTATACAAAGACACCAACGGCGACGGCATATTCCAAGCAGCCACAGATACGATCGTGGGTGCGCCGGTACCGACTGCCGGAGCCGGAGATTACACATTCTCCGATATAGGCCCGGGCAAATATTTAATACAAGCCACGGCCCCAGCCGGCTCTAGGATCTCTTTTCCCGCTGCCGCAATTCCCGTTACCGCCCTAAGCGGTACTCCGGTCATCAACACCGCAGCGACTCCCACCAACTTCGGTATCTTCAAAAACATCACCATTAGCGGTACCAAATTCGAGGACAAAAACGGCAACGGTGCCCTAGACGCGGGAGAGGTAGCACCGCCAACTCCTTTTGATATTCAGTTAGTTAACGCCGCCACCGGTACAGTGGCACAAACCAAAACTACAGATCCCACCGGCAACTACACCTTTACCGACGTTGGACCCGGCACCTACACCCTGCGGGAAGTGCCAAAGCCTGATTGGCAACCAACTCTTGCCCCCACTGGCAGCATCACTACCAACAGTGGCGTCAACATCACCAACACCGCAGCCACTCCCACCAACTTCGGCAACTTCCAACTAGGCAAAATCAGCGGGATCAAATTTAACGACCTCAACAAAAATGGCATCCAAGATGCGCCAGCAGAACAACCCCTAGGAGGCTGGACAATCTACCTGGATGCCAACGACAGCGGCAGCCAAGATGCAGTACCAGCCGAAACAGGCACCAACGCCACCGTCACCGATGTCGCCGGCAAGTACCAGTTCACCAACTTGCCAGTCGGCACTTATACAGTGCGGGAAGTGCCACAAACAGGCTGGACGCAAACTCTACCCCCTGTCAATCCAGCTAGGCCTACTCTTCCCGGCGCGTTTACGATCGCCGTCACCAGCGGCACAGATTCCCAAAACAACAATTTCGGCAACTTCAGACCCAACTCGATTAGTGGTCTGAAGTTCAATGACCTCAACAACAACGGGGTACAAGATACCGGGGAACTAGGACTTCCCAATTGGAAATTCTTCCTCGATACAAACAACAACGGCACTCTCGACACGGGAGAAGCGAACACTGACACCGATCCCGCAGGCAACTACAAATTCCTCGACTTGCCAGCAGGTACCTACAAGGTGCGGGAAGTCTTGCAGCCTACTTGGACGCAAACTACCCCCGACCCGGCGGACATCACTGTCACCAGCGGTCAAGACATCGCTAATATCAACTTCGGCAACTTCCAGCCGGCCACTATCAGCGGTCAAAAATTCAATGACCTCAACAACAACGGCATTAAGGATGCCGGAGAATTGGGGCTAGCTAACTGGCAAATATTCCTCGACAGTATCACTCCGGATGGATTGTTTCAGCAGGGCGAACCCACTACCATCACCGATGCCACGGGCAACTACACTCTTAAGGACATACCCGCAGGTACTTTCCAGGTAAGGGAAGTCCAGCAAAACGGCTGGACGCAGACGACCCCCAACCCCGCCCCCTTTGCGGTTAAGAGTGGAGATAACATCACAGGCATTGACTTCGGTAACTTCCTGCCCCAACCGGGGGCGATCCGAGGTCTGAAGTTCCAAGACACCAACAACAATGGCACTCAGGATGCTGGAGAACCGGGTTTACCCAATTTCCAAATTCAGTTAACCAATGTCGTAGCTGGAACTGCTCCTGCTCCTGTTACTACTACCACAGACAACACTGGCAACTACCTGTTCGCCAACCTAACGCCGGGAACCTACCGCGTCAGGGAAGTCAACCAAACTGGGTTTACCCAAAGCACCCCCGAACCCGCCGACATCGCCCTAACTTCAGGCGCTATTGTCACTGGCATCAACTTCGGCAACTTCCCAGCGCCGACGCCGACTCCGACGCCGACTCCGACTCCGCCGCCAGTGCCACTGCCACCTGTACCGACGCCGACGCCTGCACCGACGCCGACGCCTGCACCTGTAACGACGCCGACGCCTGCACCTGTAACGACGCCGACACCTGCACCTGTAACGACGCCGACACCTGCACCTGTAACGACGCCGACGCCTGCACCTGTAACGACGCCGACGCCTGCACCTGTAACGACAGATTTGGTTTGCCCTGAGAACTTCCCCAGGATCGCTACTCCCAATGAGGCCGGCACTCCTTCAGCGGGTAATGTGATCAATGGCCCTAACGGCGACGATACGATCGTGGGTAGTGCCGGCAGTGACTCTATCTTCGGGTTGATCGGCAACGATTTGATCTTTGGTCGAGGGGGCGGCGACTACATCAATGGCAATATAGCCAACGATACTCTCTACGGAGGCATCGATAGCGATACTCTCTTCGGTGGCAAAGGGTTTGACCTGATTTTTGGCGATCGCGGTAACGATACGATTTATGGCAATCGTGGCAACGACTCTCTTTCTGGCGACGAAGGCAATGACGTATTGTACGGGGGCAAAGCCGATGACGTAATGTTGGGCGGCGCTGGCGACGACGTGCTAATTGGCGATCAAGGCAATGACACTCTCTGCGGTGGCCAGGGTAACAATACCTTAATTGGCGGCAGCGGCGATGATTTGCTCTTTGCTGACACCGGCGATGATTTGCTCTTTGGCGGCAGTGGCAGCGATACCCTCGTCGGCGGCATTGGCAGCAATGGCTTTGTCTTGTCAGCGGGGGGAGGAATTGACACGATTTTCAACTTCACCGCAGGAGTTGATTCGATCAAGTTGGTGGGAGGCTTGGACTTCAATCAACTGTCATTAACCGAAACTAACGGCTCGACGGCGATCGCGATCGCCAACAGCGACCAGATTTTGGCTATACTCAGGGGCGTGCAGCCGAGCCAGTTATCGGCTCAGAGTTTTAGCTTGCTGGTTTAGTCCGCAGATCAAACTCGGCAGTTAGAACCGAGCATACACTTGCCTGCTGTCCCAACACAGAGGGACTAGCGGGAAGCACAACCTCTAAGCATGGGTTTGGAGGATCTGCCAAAGAAGGGGAATGAATTCCGTTCCCCTTCTTTTGTCAAATTTGTTCGAGATACTTCAGCAAGTCGGCCATTTCTTGCGGACTCGGTTGAAACTGCGGCATTGGTGGGGTTTGCCCGCTGGTGACTTGCCGGATCAGATCGAATTCGGATTTGCGATCGGAAACTCCGTGCAAGTTGGGCCCGACTTGACTGTCTGAAACGGATATGTGACAACCCGCACAGTTCATTTGAAAGATGGCGGAACCCTGAAACGGGTTGCCCGTGAGGGATAGGACGCTTTTGACGTAAGGATCGGCGACTTGAAATTGACGTATTGTGAGCGTAGCCAAGATGATGGCAAGCAACACCGCTAGCGCAAATATGGCAAGTCGCTCGATCGGGTTTTTAATTTCATTCCTGGCAAGTTGGTTATTCAAAGGAGTTCAATTAAAAATAGTATCTACAAGAAAATTTATTTCTCATAACATAGCTTAATCGTTCGCAGCGGGGAGAGCAAGCTCTAATACTCCCGGAAGGGCGCTTTTTGGAAAATTCATCTGTGTAAGTGCTGGTAATATTAAAAATAGGTTGTTAAATCTTAACGTTAAGGAGATCTCATGGTAGAACCGCTGCTTTCAGGTATTGTTCTGGGTCTAATCTTTGTTACTCTGGCGGGGCTGTTTTTTGCTGCTTATCAGCAGTACAAGCGCGGCGATCAGTTGGGTATCAATAAGTAAAAGGGGTCTACAGTCCCTAACTCAGCCTGTCAGGGGGAGGGGGAATGGGGAATTGGGAATTGGGCATGGGGCATGGGGCATGGGGCATTGGTCATTAAATCGGCCCACTTACTTCTTCCCTCTTCCCTCTTCCCTCTTCCTTCTTCCTTCCGTTAAATCCGTTACCGAATCCGTTGCCGAACTTTCCTCTTCCTTCTTCTCGACATCCGTTACATCCGTTACATCCGTTACCGAATCCGTTGCCGAACTTCCTTCGTTAAAGATATCGATCGAGAATAGCAGCAGTTTCCAAGCCTGTTTTTTCCCAGCTAAATTGTTTTGCCCTAGCCAAACCGAGCTCCCGTAAGTGCGATCGAACTTTGGCATCGACTGCAAGCTGGTGCATAGCAGAGGCAATTTCCTCGACGCTGTAGGGGTTGACTAATAAGGCTGCACCCCCTGCCACTTCGGGCATTGAAGACAGGTTAGATGTGATGACAGGAGTGCCGCAGCCCATTGCTTCGAGCACGGGGAGGCCGAAGCCTTCCCAAAGACTGGGGAAAACCAGGGCGATCGCTTGGTTGATAACTTTGGGCAAGTCGGCTGCGGGGAGGTAATCTAGGAATTTTACTCGATCGACCAATCCCAATTCTTGAACCTGCGCCTTCAGCAGCGGTGTATAGCGTTTGTCTTCCGAACCTGCTATCCACAATTCGTATTCGGAATTATGATGCAAAGCAGCAAAGGCTGCTACAACTCGCTGCACGTTTTTATAAGGATTGTGGCGGCCGATATAAAGAAAATAATTGCTTGTTGGTAAGTCTAAAAAACGGAAAAAACTGGTGTCGTATCCGGGGAAAATTGGCGTAATTAAATTAGTAGGAATCTTGCAAAAATTAGCGATATCTTTGGCAGTGGATTCTGAGTCGCAGATGACGTGTTGAGCCTGCCGCAGCACTTGGGGAATGTAATAGCGGTGGTAAGGTGTCAGAGGATCGAAGCGACGGGGAAATCGCAGCGCTATCAAGTCATGTACTGTAATTATATAGCGGCAACCTGCAAATAGAGGAGCTTCGGGAATTGGGGAAAATAACAGGTTAGATTTTAGCTGTTTGTAAATTTTGGGGAGTTGGGTTTGTGTCCACAGCAATCGGTTGATGTGGCCTTTAATTCCTTGTTCTGGTGTTAGGTTGCCGGGGATTTGGTAGCAGTTGTTATTGGCAAATTTTTCGGCTGTTAGTAAGGTTGGGTTGAGGGATTTTAGGTGGGGAAATAGGTTTTTGGCGTAGATGGCTAAGCCGGTTGGTTTGGAAATTAGGAAGGAGAGGTTGATGAGCAGGTTGGATTGGGGATTGGGCATGGGATAATATGTAGATTGCGGTTTTTGCGGGGATTTTTTTTATTTAACCTGAGATATTGCACCATTCTCAATTAGCTTTTTAGGAACAGGCAAGATGCCTGTTCCACAAGAAAATTTATCTTTTGTGGAACAGGCATCTTGCCTGTTGCTGACAAGGGTGTAAGATGTGAGTTTAACCGCAGATGGCGCAGAAAGGAAGAGAGGGAAGATTTACAGATATTGTTGTAAGATGTTGGCGGTTGCTTTTCCAGTTTTGTGCCAGCTAAATTGAGATGATCTGGCTAAACTAGCAGTTTTTAAGTTCGATCGCACTTTTGAATCTGTGGCTACGGTTTGCATGGCTTCGGCTATTTCTGGGACGCTGTAAGGATTGACTAATAATCCGGCATCTCCGGCTACTTCTGGCATTGATGACAGGTTGGATGTGATGACGGGTGTGCCGCAAGCCATTGCTTCTAAAATTGGTAAGCCGAATCCTTCCCAAAGTGTAGGGAAAACTAGGGCGATCGCCTGATTCATCAGTACGGGCAATTGAGAATAGGGAACGTAACCGAGAAACTTTACTAAAGATTGTAAACCTAATTCTTCAACTTGTGCTGTCAACTGCGGTGTGTAGGCATTGGGAGGCCCAGCTAGCCACAATTCGTAGTTTGTGCGATCGGGTAAACTCGCAAATGCAGCAATTAATCTTTCCAAGTTTTTGTAAGGATCGTGTCTGCCGGTATAAAGAAAATAATTTTTGGCGGGCAAGTCGAGATATCTAAAATTAATATTATCGCAAGCTAGGGGAATTGCGGTCATCTTTTTAGGCGGAATTTGGAAAATTTTAGCAACATCTGCCGCCGTTGCTTGAGAATCGCAAATAATGTGTTCTGCTTGCTGCAAAACCTGGGGTATGTAGTAGCGGAAATAAGCTGTTAATCGAGAAAAACGTTGGGGAAATCGCAAAGGAATTAAATCGTGAACTGTGACGATGTAGCGGCAGCCGGAATATAAAGGTGCTTCGGGAATGGGGGAAAATATCAGGCTTGACTGCAATTTTTTGTAAATCTTTGGCAAGTTGAATTGAGTCCACAGCAGCCTGTTAATTTGTCCTTTTGACCCTCGATCCGGTGTCAGAGTTTCTGGGATTTGATAGCAAGTATAATTGTTAATTTGCTGGGAAACAAGGAGTGTAGGTTCTAGCTTTTGAAGTTCGGGAAAAAGATTTGCTGCATAAGTCCCGATTCCCGTCGGTTCGGGAGTTAAAAAGGACAAATTGATTAAAAGTGAATTAGACATGATTTTAGGGAAAGATATCCGGCGACTGGAAGTCGCGACTACACATACAAAGTCCGCCTACGCGGACTAAAGAAAACGCTAATAAAATCGACTTTGATATTAGTCCTATGCAAGAGGACTTTAGCTTTGAGCCAGGGGTTTTAACCCCTGGTGGACTATTTAATTAGCCTTTAAGTTCGATCGAGCATTTGAGCTATATCGGCAGGATTTGGCAGCCGAATTGTAGCATACTCTTGGTGAAGAATATCAAAAAAACTATTGACTTTTTTCTCAAAATGTGCAAGTCTAAAGTTCTGACTGCGTTGCTGTGCACCTGCTTGAAGTTCTGCTAGCAAATCGGGATTAACAATTAGTTGATGTGAACGCTGGCAAAGTTCCTCAACGGTATTGAACACAAAGCCCGATCGCCCATGTTCGACAATTTCCGGTTGCCCGCCGCCGTTGAAAACAATCGGAGCACAACTGTTGTGCATTGCTTCCACAGTCGCCATCCCGAAATGCTCAAATCTTTGAGGATTGACTTCACCCAAACCGCAGCCGTGCCAAAATATGCTCGCTCTAGCATAAAGTGATTTTACCTCATCAAAGTCAACATTGACTTTTAGCTCGATCGCCCTTGAATCTTGCTTCAATAAATTCTGAACAGTCTTTAAATAAGGATTTTTCGGAATGCTGCTGCCAACTAAAATTAGTCGCCATCCTTGAAAATCTTCGGGATAATCCGCTAGCAAACTGCGGAAAGCTTTAATTAGTTCAATTTGCTTTTTTGTTCCCCCAGCTTCAAACTGTCCCACCGCCAAAATTATGTTTTCTTTCGGCACTTTAACTGTTGCCATTTCCACGGGGGGATAAAGCAGAAAAGTTGGCTGTAGGTTCCAGCGTTTCTCCAACCACTTGACGGTAAATTGACTGTTGGCAATAATGAAAGTGTAATCATCGACAGCAAAATGACGGTTGCGGAAGGTATTGGGAAAGTGACAGAAAAATACTGAAATTGGCGATAGTGGTTTAACTTTTTCCAGTTGGTTCGCGTTGATGAAAATATCGTAGTTTTTGCTTTCTCTGGCAATTTCATCAAAGGGATTTTCCATATCTTCCACGATGATGCTGGAATCGATGCACTGCATTCCGCGTTTATCGTAAAACGCCAAGGGCATAATTTTAATTTTGCATCCTGAAAGGTTGAGTCCGTACCAGGATTCTAAATCGGAAACAGCAACTGGTTTGTTGGCGATAAAAGTAATGTCAAATTCATTTTGTAGCAGCGAGGCGAGGGTAGCGACGTATTTTTGACCGCCACCAATAAAATGCAGTCCGTGATCGTAAATGGCGATCGACATTTTGCGATCGCCCCGAACCACCTGCAATCGAGACAAAATGCGATCGATCTTCAGGCGACTGTAAATCACCGCCAACTTTTCCGACAACTGTGGCAATACAGTTTCGATGATTTCTGGTTTCTGATAATCTAGAAGTTTTTTAATCGCTACAAACAAACTCTCGAACAGCAAATCGTACTGCTTGTTAGTAAAAAAATCAGAAGTATGAATTCCTTTGACTAATTGCAAGGGTTCATGTTTTGCCAAATACAAAAACCTATTGCGGTTGCAGAAATACTCGGTAAGTTTGCTGCCTTTACTCGAACCCCGATATTCGTGATGGGCGATGGCGGCGGGAGTATAAAGCATTTTCCAACCGCGTTTGTGGCAGCGTTTGGCAAACTCTACATCCTCAAAATACATCACAAAATCTTCATCTATCGGCCCCACATCTTCCAGACATTCTCTCCGAAAAAGCACCGCCGCCCAACAAAGCCCTTCGACTTCCCGTTCTGTATCGTACTGTCCCGCATCTTTTTCGCCAAAGCCGACATCTTGCCAATAAAAATTAGGTAATTGCTGAATACCAGCGCTGTTAATTCGCCCGTCTTTAAACAACAATTTGCCGCTAGTCGCACCTAGTTCTTTATTAGTTTCTAGCCGTTTTACAAGAATCTCTAACCAGCGACTGTCAAGGGTAGCATCGTTATTTAGAAAGCCGATATATTGCCCTTTTGCTTCGCTGATGCCGAGGTTGAGGGCTTTAGCAAAGTTGTTGGCAGTATTGACAAAAATCCGAACTTTGGGAAATAGTTCGCGCAGGAAATTAACGGAATCGTCTTGAGAACAATTATCAATTACAATTAAATCTAGTTGCGATTCGGGATACGCAAGTTTTTGTAGAGATTTTAAACAATCTTTCGTGTGGCGCAGACCGTTATAGTTGACTATAATTAAGGAGCATATGGGCAGTGCAGTCATTCGATTTTAGATTTTAGATTTTAGATTTTAGATTGAGTAATTGAAGGATTGAAGAAGTTGAGATTTGGGATTTGGGATTGAATAATTGAAAAATTTTCGATTGAAAAATTGAAGTATTGAGGAATTTTCGATTTGGGATTTGGGATTGAAGAATTGAGGAATTGAAGAATTTTAGATTTTTGATTGAAGCATTAAAGCATTGCTCTCGCGAATAAATCTGCGGCCTTGTGACCAAATTATTTTGGGTCATCTTTGATGCTTTATTTTTGTCGATCGAGCAATTGAGCGGTAATCTTCTCTAAAATAGCAGTATGTTGCTGCTGCACTGCTTTAATTTGCTCTATTTCCGACTGAAAAGTTGCGATCGCTCTTTGTTGAGTCTCAAGCTGTGCTGTAACTTCGGGATATTCGCTGCTGAATTCCGATTCAATTTTTTCAAAGATAGTTTGTTGATTTTCTTGCAATTGTTGCAATTGTGTGCTTAAGGTATGCACGACGCGGGTATTAGCAAAATTGTAAATTACTTGTCGTTCGAGTACCGGTCTGAGCAATTTTCTGACTATTTTCCTAACGACGATGACTGCGGCACCGAGTCGCCTTTGGTAAGAGGTAATGGGGATGTTATAAATGTCGAAACCTGCCTTTAAAAGGGCGATATCTTCGTCATCTTCGTTTTGGGCGATCGTACTATTTTCTATTCCCAACAGGGGCGGAGCAATACCAATTTGCGGCTCCAAAGTTTGCCGCAATTTATGTATTATCTGTTGAGTTGGTATTTCTTCGTACTGCAAACTTTCTTCTCCTTTAAATGTAAGTTACGCCGTGCCCACCCTTAGTGCCAGCTTAAGACTGAAACCATGTCTAAATCGGGTTTCTATCCGAGTCTCGATCCCCCTAAATCCCCCTTAAGAAGGGGAGTAGGGGTTGACTTTGAATAGTCTTGTCCCCCCCTTATTAAGGGGGGTTAGGGGGGATCGGGAAGACTGTGGAAAGAAGACAGTAGACTCGTAGTACCTTTGAGCTTAAGTTGACACAGATACATTGCTCACCTTACCTCGAATCAATCGCACAACCTTCTCCTTCCTATTTAAGCTAACTCAATTTGACTGTCATCACCAATCAGAAACCGCAAAGCTTTTGGACGAGCCGGCGCATTTGTGAGTTGAGCTCGCTGCCCGATCACGCTGTCAACAATTCGCTGGTGAATGCCAAGTATTTTCGCCCCTTGTAATATTACACTGTGTTCGATATCAGCATCAATCATCGTCACGCGATCGGCAATACTGCTGTAAGGCCCGATAAAGCAATTTTCAATGCGGCAATTTTCCCCAATTACCACCGGCCCGCGAACTGTAGAATTAATGATTTCCGTTCCTTCGCCTATTTGCACTCGTCCTATAATTTGACTCTTGGCGTCTACTTTTAATTCAGTTGAAGCTACGATACGGCTATCTAAAATGATTTGGTTTGCACTCAGCAAATCGTCTTTTTTACCCGTATCCAGCCACCAGCCCTCTAAATTGCAGGCTTCTACCTGTTTTTCCTGATTCATGAGCTGTTGAATAGCGTCTGTAATTTCCAGTTCGCCGCGGGCAGAGGGTTGAATTTGATCGATCGCCTCGTGAATAGTAGGAGCAAAAAAGTAAATTCCCACCAGTGCTAAATTCGATGGCGGATCTTGTGGTTTTTCTACTAACTCCAAAACTCTGCCTTTCTCATCAACTTTTGCCACACCGAATGCAGAGGGATTGGGAACGGGACGCAGCAAAATCAGAGCGTCTAGTTTCTGCTTGTTAAAAATCTCTAAAAACGGATCTAACTGATTCTGAATTAAGTTATCTCCTAAATACATAATAAACGGAGAATCGCCCAAAAATGGTCTGGCAACTTTTACCGCATGAGCGAGCCCCGCCGGCTTTTCTTGCAAGATATAAGTAATTTTGGCCCCGAAGCGAGATCCATCTCCTGTTTTCGTCTTCACCTCTTCCCCGGTTTCGGGACTAATAATAATCCCAATATCCGTAATCCCAGCCGCCACAATTCCTTCAATTCCGTACCACAGTATCGGCTTATTTGCTACAGGAACCAACTGCTTAGCACCCGTATAGGTGAGGGGACGCAAGCGTGTTCCTTTACCGCCAGAGAGGATGAGTGCTTTCATCAGAATTATGGGTTTGAAACCCCGTCCTTCTAGGACGGCTTTACATTGAATTAAATCCCCTTGCGGGGTTGGGGAGGTATGGTTGCCTCCCCGCCGGGATATGGTTGTCCCGTTCTCCTTTCGGAGTAAAGTTAGCTTGTCGGTCAATGTTTTAAGGGCTTGTTAGGCTGAAAGCACCGTCCCAGTGACCTTAGGACTGTTTAACCCTCAGCGATAGAGCGGAAAACTAGCTTCGCATTCTCCGGTATCGTGACCCAAAAAACGTAGTCAGTTAAGACTTAGGCCGGTCAGAATGGCTTGTTAGATTTCTCCTTCAAGCCTCATGCCTTTAGGCTGAGGTTCCTGACTGGGTGAACTCTGAGTTATCCTTTAGGGTTTGCAGTGCTGGCTTGATTTGCCTGCACTTGTTCGCTCTCGTTGATTTTAAACCACCGCTACCCCGCTGGCAATAGTTGCCGTGTATCCTGATACAAATGATTTATTTTGCTCAAACTTTTATATTCCTGGAGGCACAGAGTGTCAGAAACCAGGTTTATTGCCACAGGAAGCAGTTAAAAGCTGAGGTTTTTTGTCACAAAACCCCTTTCTTAAGGTTGTGAGTGCGCCAGTCCCGATTTAATTGCGTACCCTTTTAATAGCGACCGTATCGGGCCAAAAATTGACTACCATTATTGTTTGGATTTGTCAACCAAGCCCACATCTGATCGCCCAGACAAAAATGCCACCATTCGTTAGGATGTTGCTGAAAACCCGCACCTATCATCGCATCTTTTAATATTTTCCGGCGGCGGTGATATTCCTGTTTTTGCGGCTCCTTGCTCTTACCAAAATAATCGGGATAAGAACGTTCTGATATTTCATCAATCGGAGAACCCATATCAATTTGCCGATTATTTTCATCCACTAAAGTTATATCTAAAGCTGCACCTGTACTGTGAGGGGGAGGCGTCGCGCGATCGAGGCTCGGTACTGCCCAAAATTGATATACGTGTTCTATAATCACTTGACGTTTGTCTTCGGAAACCGGAAATTCGCAGCCTTGAGCTAGGGCAATTTGATTAAAAGTATAATCTACCATAAATTGCTGGACTTCCACCGGCCGATAAGCGTCAAATATCAGAATTTTCCAATTTGGATAATTTTGCTGTAGCTGGGTTTGAGCGGCGATTAAACTATCTACAACTCCTTGCCGCAAATAGTAAGGGGAATCTGCTTGGCTGTTGTGATAGGGTGCACCCAACTTTTGATAAGGGTGCGGCATTTCAAAGGCAAAATGTTCTGGTGGAATAGGGACTAAAGGTTCGCCACATTCGTCGATCGCTATTTGGTGATATGGTTTCATATCAAGGTGTTACCCTAGTTTATTATTACTGATGAACTACAATACTCGGTATATGCTTTTCACTTGATTCAGCCGCGCGACAAATAGCAAAGCAGCTAGAATATCCTCATGTTCTAAATCGTCCTAATCATCTATAATTCCTTTAGCATTCATACCAGAACTGAGTAATTCAAGAATTAACTCTACTGGATATCCGAGACGGCGAATACAGGGTTTTCCGTGACAAATATTTGGAGCGAGTGTGATGCGCTGCAAAAGCGGGTTTTCCATATTTTAGGAGCAAATATTAAATATATCCTAACCTACAGAGCGTAGCTTTCGATCGGTTTGTAGTAAGGACTTTAGTGCTTTCAATCTCCACCTAAAGTCCTTACGACCCAAAAATCCTAACTTTGGCGGTAAGCAACTACCGCATAAAATGGATCGCCGCTTGGTATTCGCAGCATTTGCATAAAACTCGGCAAGTTAGGCTTGCGAACAATTACTTCCGGCTTGCTAAATCCGGGTATATTCGCTCCTTTGACGGACTCAAAGTAGCCCTTGACTAATTCTACCCGATCGCCCTCCGAACCTTCCCGCCAAGCCGCGATCGCCTTTTGATAAAACATCCGGTTGGAAAAGCTCATAATTGCTACTCCACCAGGCTTCAAAATCCGGTGAATCTCGGCAAAAACCGCATCCGGGTGCTGCAAATACTGTACGGAAACACAGTTGACAACCGCGTCAAACTCTGCATCCGGCAGTGGCAATTTGGGATTTGCGTTCAAATTCTGCACAAAATAATGATTCAGTCTGCGATTTTTTGCCAACTCGTCTTCATTCATGCCGTGCCCTTCAACATGGGCAAATTGCATCTCGTCGGGCAAGTGAGAAACCCAACTGCTCATCATATCAAAAATCCGAGTATTCGGTTTCAGCCGTTCCCGATATAAATCGGTGAGTTGCTGAATAAATCCATCGTCTACGTGAGTCACAAACCGGGGATTGGAATAGAACAAATTGTCGTCGGTGTCGTCTAACTTGGTGCGTTGGTCGGGTGGAAGCAACATAAATTCCGATCGCGAACTAGATTTACTCTTTCTAGTTTAAGAACAATAAGAATTGTTAACATATCCGGCAGAGGGCGGATTCCCGCTTTTAGCGTAGCATTCGATCGCCAAAAAACCGACTTGCACCCTTTGGGCTTGTGGCAAGAAGACGGTTTGCCGACTTCCAGCATTGGCGACAAACTGCAACAGGTAGGCGGGAGGCTGACAGGCGCGATCGATCGCATGGAAGAAACAGGCCTAGTCCGCCGGGAGAGAGACACGCGCGATCGCCGCATTTGGCTGAGACACTCTGGCGTCGTCTGCGATCCAAAAGCGATGGCTGCCGCTGTTGTCACCGAATTAGTCAGCCAACATTTCGCCAACTTCATCGAGTTGGTTCGGCTCGAACAGGCCGGTGGCGTCGGCCAGGGTCATCGGCGCGGCGGTGTCATTGGGTGTGGTTGGTCGAATCATGGTGAACTCCATCGAACTTTTTTCAACAACTACATCATGCTCGATCGCATATCCCAATCATTGCAATGACCTGTCTTCAAACCTCAATCCAAGGATTCTTTCAAAATCTCGGCGATTCCGGGTAAGTAGAATACCGCTTTTTGCAAGTGCGATCGCGGCAATCCGTAAATCTTGCGTGCCAACGCGAATTTTTTGCCGCAAAAATTCCCTATAATAATTTTCAGCATCTCGATCGAAGTCAAGCAATTCAAATTCGGTCAGATAGTTGATGGTTTTTCGCAGACTTGCATAAGCTGATATTATTTCCTCCCCTGATGTCGCTCGTCTGATACGGTTAAGTCTTCCATACATTTGCTCTTCAAATGTAACGATCGTAATGGCAATATCTTTTGGATTAACTGCCCTGACACGCTGCACTATTTGTGGATTCCCCTGCTGAAAAAGTGTGGCAGGGTCTGTATCAAATATCCACAAAGTCACTTAGCTGTTTCCTCCACCTCAATTTTATTGGTGGCTTCTGCTTCATCGAGTCGATCGTAATATTCTGCCATTTGTACATTCCTGTCGCGGCGCAGTTCTGCAATATCTTCTAGCATCTCATCAAAGTGCGGATCGTTTTTAAAGGCTCCTGCCCACTTCATTAAAGGATTTTCAGTTTGGGGAATGTCTACTGTCAGAGAGACTATTTCGACTTTTTTTAGACGCTCGGTCAACAATCGGTGCAAAATTTTTAAAGCTTCTTCTTTAGTAGATCCTGAGCTTCTGCACTCTGGCAATTCCCAAACTATTGCGCTGTAGAGGTCTTCATCGTGCTTTTCAATTAGAACTTGATAAGTTAATTGGGTTAAAGGATTCGGATTCGGGGTTAATACTGTGGCATTCATCTGTTTTTTCTGGTTGGTTATATTTGGCATTTTAACCCATTGTTTTTCAAACATCCAATTAATTCTTTTCGCAAGGCTTTCAATAGATGTCAGCAGTTCAGAAGGCCACCGCACTTAAAGCCTGCGGGATTCTAGCCTTTACCAATCATTCAAGGCTGCGATCGCAACTTCACTCTTACTCTGATTACATCTCAACCGTGAAAAATATTATTGCCAAGAAAACCCTTCTATGGTATACTAGAAGATTGTGAATATTAATCAAAAGTAAAGTAACAAGCCGGGAGAAATCAAAATGACACAGCAAACCCTGCACGGAACCAGCCGCAAAAGAAAAAGAACATCCGGTTTTCGCGCCAGAATGCGTACCGTAACCGGTCGATTGGTAATCAAAGCTCGCCGCAGCAAAGGTCGCCACCGCCTCGCAGTCTAGCACTGCATCAAGGTTGAGAGGCCTCAACGATCGCCCTACGCCATGTTGCCCGATACAAACCGACTTAAGCACCGAAAAGACTTCAGCGCCGTATACCGCAAGGGAATCCGCCGTAACTCGGCCCATTTCAGCTTAAGAGCTCTGCGTAAACCAAAAAGCGCCGAATTTGCGAAACCGACAGCCGAAAAATCCTTGCAGCCCACTCGCACAGGCATTTCCATCAGCCTGAAAGTCAGCAAACGCGCTGTAGTCCGCAACCGGATTAAGCGTCAGATTCGGGCAGCTTTGCGACAGCTATTGCCCCGATTAAAATTCGGGTGGGATTTAGTAATTGTCGTGCGTCCGATCGCACAAGAGTGCAATTATGCAGAAATTCTGCAAGAATTAGAGCAGTTGTTGGTAGAAGCCGAGGTACTAGATGGGAATTCGAGAGGAAGTATATTATGAAGGCGGCCCCGCGCCCGGAGACTTGATCCTCAATTTACTCCTGGGGCTGACTGTGGTGGGAATCCCCCTAGCAGTAGGAGCAATTGTCCGGGCTCTGTGGCTGCGGTATCGGATCACGAGCCGCCGAGTGTCCGTAACTAGCGGTTGGATGGGGGGCGAACAGACAGACGTTATCTACTCAGATATAGTCAAAATCGTCACAGTACCTCGCGGTTTCGGGACTTACGGAGACATGGTGCTCACCATGAAAAATGGCAGCCGCTTGGAACTCAGAGCTATGCCGAAATTTCGAGCAATGTATGACTACATTAACGAAAAACTGCCCGCAGCAGCTCAAAAAGCAAACGCGGCCCAAGCTAAATAACCGAACCGCTTTCACCCTGATTAGAGGCCCAATTCAGTGCGAGTATTGGCAAACTCATTAAAACAAACCCGCAGACCGGGCGGTCGATCGACGGGCAATGTCCTAAGATAGAGACAAAACCCTAAAAATTGAGGCGGCTCGCGTTAAGCGGGTAAAAATAGTTCTCAACAGCAAACATAGAGCACCTAAATTAACTCAAAGCGAATGGATTTCGGTATCTCGTTTCTCTCCAACAACCTCATGCTCCCGATCCTAGATTTTTTCTACGGGATCGTGCCAAGCTACGGTTTAGCGATCGTAGCTCTGACGCTTGTGATTCGCTTTGCTCTTTATCCTCTCAATGCAGGCTCTCTTCGCAATATGCGGCGCATGAAAGTAGCGCAGCCATTGATGAAAGAGCGAGTAGATCAAATTCAAAAACTCTATAAAGACAATCCTGCAAAACAGCAGGAGGAAATGAGCAAAGTATACAAAGAATTTGGTAATCCTCTAGCAGGATGCTTCCCGTTGGTGCTGCAAATGCCAGTGCTGTTTGCACTGTTTGCAACGCTCAGGGGTTCGCCGTTTTCTGACATAAATTACAGCGTCAACGTTCAAGTTTTGCCGAAAGAACAAATCGAAAATGTTCAACCGCAAGCTTTTGCTACACCGCCACAAAATATTTACGTCACAGGTACTTTTCATGCTCCTGTTGTGGGTGTAATTCCAGGCGGCGACAAACTCGCAGTCGGCGACACAACCAAGATTAATTTTCAAACCCCAGAGGGCAAACCTCTCAAAGTTTTAGCGGCAGAAAATAAAAGCGAAATCGACTTTGAACCGGGCTGGAAAGTCATCAAAGGCGAAGAAACTGTCAAGGTAGATGAACAGGGCAACATCACGGCATTAGCGCCCGGTGAAGCCACAGTTCAAGGCACAATCCCCGGATTGGCTAGTAACAAAGGATTCCTGTTTATTGAAGCTCTAGGTCGCGTTGGCGCGATCGACTCAGACGGTACAATCCACTGGGATATTTTGGTAATGATCCTGGGCTTCGGCATCAGTTTGTATATCAACCAAATCCTTTCAGGACAAGCACAAGGACCAAACGACAACCCCCAACAGGCTACAGTCAACAAACTGACGCCAGTCATATTTTCAGGGATGTTTTTGTTCTTCCCGCTGCCGGCCGGCGTGTTGATGTATATGCTGATTGCTAACATCTTCCAAACTGTTCAGTCGTTCATTTTGTCGCGAGAACCGCTGCCGGAAAACCTGCAAAAAATAGTGGACGAAGCAGAGGCAAAAACCCAAAAAGAACAAGGATTAGATGCACTTCCATTTGAGCCCAAGCGTTCTAAGAAAAAGGCTTGACTTTAACAACAATGAAAGACTCTCAAATGCAGCGCGGACAGGCATGGTTAGAAGAATTGCTACAACTGTCCGCAATTCCTTCAAAAGTGGTATGCGAACAACAAAAAGATTGCTATTGGATGACAATAGATGAAAGCAATCTGACTCCAGAACAAGTTGCAATCTTAGTCGGGCCCAACGGTAATGTAATAGATGCCATTCAGTACCTCTGCAACACGGTTCAGAATATAGGTCAGGAAGTAGAGGAGTCAATTCCTTATACAGTTGAACTAAATGGCTATCGCATCCGCCGCCAAGAGGAATTGCGATCGATGGCAGAGTACGCAGCAGATCAAGCGCGATCGACGGGAGTTGAAGTTGAAATAAAATCGCTGTCTTCGGCAGAACGCCGTCAAGTCCACAGCTTTTTGAGCGAATGTGAGGATATAGAAACTTACAGTCAAGGACAAGAACCCGATCGGCGTTTGGTAGTGCGGCTGCGCTGACGCTAAAGAAGGAAGAAGGAAGAAGGAAGAAGGAAGAAGTTAAAAAATTAACTATTCCTTTTGACCTTTGAATTCAAGAATTAGGAAGGCGAAAGATTATGGAGACAATTTATATCCCTCATCTACTCACAAAAACTGAGCGGAAAGAGGTCATTGATTTTGAAGAATTTATCCCCGATTTAGAAACTCTTACTCCGGTGCGGGGGCGACTGCAAGTGGCTCACCAAGGGAATTATCTTGAGGTGAAGGCAAAAGCAGAAACAATTGTTACTCTCACCTGCCACAGATGCTTGAAACAATACAATCATCGTTTGGCACTTAACTCATCAGAACTAATCTGGCTCGAAGAAACAGCAAATCAAACAGATTCAAGTTCAGCAGAAATAGAAGTTGCTTTAGAAGATTTGGTGGAAAATTTGTCCCCCGGTGGCTATTTCTCTCCGGGCGATTGGGTGTACGAGCAAATGTGTTTGGAACTGCCGCACAAACAGATATGCGATACTGAATGTCCGGGAATTTCTTTAACTGATGATGCAAATACAGAAAGCACCGAAACAGTCTCAGACAGTCGCTGGGCGTCTCTGGAAGCACTTAAACGGCAATTGCCTTAGTCAGTTGGCAGTGGGCAGTTGGCAGTGGGCAGTTGGCATTAGCTAATAAGAAATAACAAATAACAAATAACCACTGACAACTAACAACTAACAACTAACCACTGACAACTGACTAATGACTATTTTTAGCGACGAGTTTGAACTACTGCTGCGATCGCGCTACCCCCTAATTTACATTCCCACACGGGAAGAAGAGCGCGTAGAAGCGGCGATCGCCCAAAGTGCCAAAAAACAAGGTTCTCGCGCCGTCTACATCTGGGATTTTGTTGATGGCTACCAAGGCAATCCCAACGATACAGGTTTTGGCAAGCGCAACCCGCTGCAAGCTTTGGAATTTCTCGAAAAATTACCCGCCACTGCGCCGGCAATTTTTATTCTGCGCGACTTTCAGCGGTTTTTGGAAGATGTCTCGATTTCCCGCAAGCTGCGGAATTTGGCGAGACTCCTCAAATCTGTGCCCAAAAATATTGTCATCATATCTCCTTTAATTTCGATCCCGGAAGACCTCAGCGAAGTGATGACAGTTTTGGAATTTCCCCTGCCTGCGGCGGCGGAAATCAAAGTTGAGGTAGAAAGGCTATTAGGGGCTACCGGACAAGCCATTGAAGGGCGTTTGCTGGACGAAACAGTGCGCTCCTGCCAAGGGTTGTCGATCGAACGAATCCGCCGAGTTTTGGCAAAGGCGATCGCCACCAGAGGCGAACTCCATTCCGACGACGCGGAACTGATTTTAGAAGAAAAGCGCCAAACAATTCGCCAAACTCAAATTCTGGATTTTTACCCAGCCCGCGAAAATATATCCGATATCGGCGGTTTGGACAATCTCAAAGAATGGCTGCTGCGGCGCGGCGGTGCTTTTTCCGATCGAGCTCGCCAATACGGTTTGCCGCATCCCAGAGGTTTGTTGTTAGTCGGAATTCAAGGAACCGGAAAATCCTTAACAGCAAAGGCGATCGCCCACCACTGGCATTTGCCTTTGCTGCGGTTGGATGTCGGGCGCTTGTTTGCCGGATTAGTCGGAGAATCGGAATCCCGCACCAGGCAAATGATTCAGCTAGCCGAAGCTTTGGCCCCCTGCGTGCTGTGGATTGACGAGATTGACAAAGCTTTTGCGGGATTAGACGGTAAAGGGGATTCCGGGACAACCAGCCGGGTGTTCGGGACATTTATTACTTGGTTGGCCGAAAAAACTTCGCCGGTGTTTGTAGTCGCAACAGCCAACAACATCCAGTCTTTGCCGCCAGAAATGCTGAGAAAAGGCAGGTTTGACGAAATATTTTTTGTGGGTTTGCCCAGCCAGGAGGAACGGCGGGCGATTTTTGAGGTACATTTGTTGCGGTTGCGATCGCACAGCATCAAAAATTACGATTTAGAGCGCTTGGCTTACGAAACTCCCGATTTTTCAGGGGCCGAAATCGAGCAAACTTTGATTGAAGCAATGCACATTGGCTTTAGCCAAAATCGAGACTTTACCACGGATGATATTTTAGAATCAGCTAGTCAGATGGTGCCCTTAGCCAGAACGGCTCAAGAGCAAATCCAGTTTCTCCAAGATTGGGCCGCGGCTGGGAAAGCTCGCCTTGCTTCTAGATACGGCAGTTTGAGCCGCCGGATTCAAGGTTAACCTTTTGAAGTCAGTAGTCAGTAGTTAGTAGCCAGTTGTCAGTTGGCAGTTACCAGATTTTACTCAACATTCAGCAGTCAACACTCAACAGTCAACTTTCTTCCCTCTGCCTTCTGCCTTCTGCCTGACATCCGTTACATCCGTTACATCCGTTACAGAATCCGTTGCCGAACTTCCCTCTTCCTTCATTTGCGGTTTTATGAACACTGTATATAGCGTTTTCAAATTTTTAGTGGGTTTTCTGCTCGCGATCGTCCTGATGGCAGGTGCTAGCGTGGCTGCTGCACTTTACTTTGCCGCTAAGCTAACTACTATCCCCGAAAAACCAGTTTTTTCCAACGACAAAACACCAGCTCAGGTTGCGGGCGCTGCGCCGAAGTCAACAGCCCAGGCTAGCCCTGTTTCTACATCTAGCGATGCCCCGTCTCCGAAACCGCTGGAACCGGGAGCTTACCGAGCTCTGGTGACTCAGCCGATCGGCTTAATTCTCCGGGATACTGGTAGCCGAGACTCGAACCGCATTGGCGGTGTTGGTTACAAGGAAAGAGTCGTAGTTTTGGAAGAGTCGCCCGACAAAGAGTGGCAGCGAATTCGGATTGAGGATGGCGATCGCGAAGGTTGGGTCAAAGGCGGCAATACTGAAAGAATTGAGGGCGAATAGGATTTAGACAAAAAATATACTCCTCTGATTGTGACGGCAGCGAAGGAATGGCAGTGTGAAAATTGTTCACCAACGCCGGTTTTTTTCCTGTCTATTGTTGCCCAAATAGCGATTTACACATTTATCACAAAAAGTCAAGTTAAATTTATTTACGATATTTGAGATTGCAGTTTGAGGCGCACAGACTGCGGGTGCGATCGCCCCCTGCAAAATCCTGAATTTGACATAAAAGCCCAGCAGACAAAAGGTTTCAATAGCTAAAAGTCAACAGAAAAACTTGAACAGACATAAGTAAAACTTATGTTTTTCAGGAGAGTATGTTAAGAAAATTAGCAAAATTTTAAGGTTAGTTGCAAAACCCAGGCTGTTGTCACTGGCGCAGAGGCAAGAATGGTAGCTTGGATAACAAGATGTAAGTTTTCAGCTTAACAGCTACCAACAATAAAAAATATGTACGACAAACGTCCCGATCGAGATTTGGCGACTGCTGCTGTTACTGCAGCTTTGGGAGCTGGGGTCGTTACCTCTTTTGCGGTGAGCAGAGGCCAAAACCCGCTAGTAGCCATCGCAATTACTATTTTTGCAGCGGGAGTAGCTGTAATTTGCGATCGGTTCGGCTTAATTTAAGCGAGCGTCGATTTTTTAATACACAGTCAACTTACGAGATGTTACACCATTCTCAATAAGCTTTTTATGAACAGGCAAGAAGCCTATTCCACAAGAAAATTCACTCTTTGTGGAACAGGCATCTTGCCTGTTCTTAAGAATGATGCAAGATGTGAGCTTATCAAAAAATCCCCGTTCTATTTGCAACTAGCAAAAGTGGGGATTTTTAGTGGCTAGTTTTTTCGTTAATCAGCGGTACTTTCCCAGACGCACTCGCCACATGAAGAAGCCGCGTTTCTTAACAAAAAACCTGCGATTTCAGGCTCTTTACCCGACAACCAATTAAGGTGATAAGAACCGGCCCGCAAGTCTTGTGGTAATTTCTGCGGCCCCCAGATAAAATATTAGCCAGCACTACCCCAGAACTTATTGTCTTTTGGCCTTAAAGGCTAAGACTATGCCTGCAAACTTTTTTGTTTAGTCTCGCGTCTCTAGAAGCAGCGATGCTATCTTGGTTGTTACCTGTAATTATTTTTGACTGTAAATTTTTTAGAAAAACGGGTGCTTCGCGCTTTCCAAGTAGAACTTAGCGTTGATAGAATCCAAGCCAAGCGTGCTAAAAATGATTTTTGGCAGTTTGCTCACACAATCCACCCACAATTTCACACTAAAAAATTATGGAATCTCTTGCTTACCTCGAACTTGCTCTTGTTTGCGAAGCACCCGCAGAGTCGAAAATTTTTGATGAGCCCAAGTGGCAAAACCTATCGAGTCAGACTTACGTCCGTTTGCTGTCTCTGGCTTTGATGCTGTCGGTTTTGAGTGCAGCCGGTTCGGCTTTTGCTCAAATAGATCCGGGATATCCAAATTTGCGCTCTGTTCAAGACAGGTTGCGGGAACTCGGTTATTTTCCCAGATCATCGACAGGTCAACTCGGCCCGGTAACAAAACAGGCGCTGACTAACTTTCAGCGAGACTATCAACTGTCGCTGACTGGTAGGCCCGATCGAGCTACTGTGATCGCACTCAACAGTTTTGCCGGGGATGACGATCGACCTTTTAATACTATTTATACAAATTATCGGGAGCTGCGTTTTGGAGACGCGGGTGCAGATGTTTCCGCACTCCAGCGCAGGTTGCAGCAGCTAGGCTACTTCAACGCGCGTCCAACAGGGAGTTTTCGCGAAGTTACTCAAAATGCGGTTAGATACTTCCAGCGAATAAATCGACTGCGGGTAACTGGAATTGCCGATAGGCAAACTTTAGCTTTGCTGTTTGGTTCCACCCGGCCAGTTCCCCCCGTTACGCTTCCAGGGGATATTTCAGGGAATGGCGGTTGCAAGGGGCTGCGGTTCGGGGACAGAGGGGCGACGGTAGACTTGATCCAGCGGCAATTAAAAGCTTTGGGCTATTTTGAAGGCGGCGTTGACGGCAAGTTTCGCGAACGCACTCTCTACGCTGTGACTCGTTTTCAGCAAGATTACAATCTGGTTTCTGACGGCTGCGCTGACACTGCTACTTTGACTGCTATCGATGCCCAGATGAGGCAAGCTCAAATTACCTCATGGACTGAGGAAGATGAGCAACAGAGTAATGCCGGAGATTTTCTGGAGTTGGGCGACAGAGGCCGACAAGTAGAATTTGTGCAGCGGCGGCTGCAAGAATTGGGTTATTACAGGAGCCAGATTCACGGTTGGTTCGATCGACCAACTCAGGCAGCTTTGATCCGCTTTCAGAGAGATAGCGGGCTGTTCGGGACTGGAAGGGTCGATCGCAGCACTCGATCGGCTTTGCGGCAAGGCAACAGGCAGGCCTCCGCGCCTGTGCCGCAGCAAATCGCCGCTGGTCTGCGACGGGGCGATACTGGGCCTGCTGTCCGACAGCTTCAGTCTGCGCTCAGAAGTCTGGGCAAAAACCCCGGCCCGGTGAACGGAGTATTTGGAGCCGAGACTGAGTTTGCGGTGCTGTCGTTTCAGCAGGAACGCAATTTGTCACCGGCGACGGGTATTGCCACTCCGGCGACTTGGGCTGCGCTCCAAAACGGATTAGCTGGGCGGCTAGCTGTTCCTGCTGTTCCAATTAGCAGCAGTTTCAACTCTCGATCGAGCATTCAGCAATTACAAAGGCGGCTGCAAGACCTCGGCTTTTACACAGGCTCGATCAGCGGAGTTTTGGATACTTCGACGAGAGATGCCCTCGATCGAGCTCAGCGCAGTTACGGGGTTAGCAGCGACGATTTGTTGAGCCAAACTTTTTAGCCCCAGGCTTGCGGACGCTACATCAAAGAAATCGGGTTTCTTGTTTCCGACTCATTCCTGAAATGATGTATTTTTCTTAAGAAACCCGGTTTCTGCGTAACTCTGATCGCACTTGGGCTACCGATTTTTGTTAAAACTTGTAACAAGTCGTACTTGAAATGCGAAAATAGTGTAATGTCACTCGATTAAATCCGGGGCGCTGCTGCCGTTCTGGGCGATCGACCTCGGACAAGACCAATTGCTGGAAACCAAAGACGGCCATCCCATCCGCAAAGCTTCGTGGCACACCGTATGAATGGTTAGCTGGCAGTCTAGCAGGTGCAACCCAGACTTTTCAGCTTGCTTCATGCCAATTTTCAAAATCGAATCGTTGTTAAATTCGATCGTTCTGTTGCACTGAACGCAGACTAGGTGGTGGTGGTGATGCGGGTAAGGCTGGTTTATTTCATAGTGTTTGTGACCTTCTGCTAGTTCGAGTTCGCGGAGGAGGCTCATCCTTGCCATTAACTTTAAAGTTCGGTAAATGGTGGACAAGCTAATGTTTTCGCCGCGATTTTTTAACAAAGTGTACAAATCCTCCGCACTCAGGTGATTGCCTTTGGGGAGGTTCTGAAACACGTGCAAGATGGTTTCCCGTTGGGGAGTCATCCGCCAGCCTTTGTCATTGAGTTCGGATTTGAATGAGGACGCGGTATAAAGTGCCATAGTGACCCTCTCAAGAAAGTCTGCCTATTGACAATAATACACAACGATCGAGATATTTTGCAAATATCGCAGCTTATTGAAAAAAGATTGAGGAAAAAATTTGGTTTTTGATATTTTTTGACTTGTAACCAGCTTTATGACTGATATCAAATCCGGTAGCATCGGAATTATTCCTCTCTGTATTCTCTCCCTCTGCGTTCTCTGCGCCCTCTGCGGTTAAATCATTCCGATACAACCGGAAACGATATGAAAGCA
Organism: Microcoleus sp. T2B6; assembly: GCF_036700475.1. Lineage (NCBI taxonomy): Bacteria > Bacillati > Cyanobacteriota > Cyanophyceae > Oscillatoriales > Microcoleaceae > Microcoleus > Microcoleus sp. T2B6. The sequence goes on from NZ_JAUBOZ010000001.1 coordinate 205,577, forward strand.
TCAAGGATACAAGCCCCCGGATTCATCTCGCGCAAGTCAATACTTCAATCTAAAATCTAAAATCTAAAATCTAAAATCTAAAATCTAAAATCGATTGACTTGCTGCAGAGGACAGAGAAGTTGTTTAGAAGTAAATATTGTTACTTCTGCCGAATGCCTCATGCCTTCTGCACAAGTGCCAAATGCCTTGATCCCTGATTAATCGCGCTGACTGACCGTCCCAATTTAAGTCAAAGACTCCAGATAGTCGCGGACGCGGTTGCGACGCTTAGGTTGGCGGAGTTTTTGCAAAGCTTTTGCTTCAATTTGACGCACTCGTTCGCGGGACAAGTCGAGGGCGCGACCGATTTCTGCCAGCGAATAGGGGTGTCCGTCACCCAAACCAAAGCGCATCAGAATTACATCTCGCTCGCGGCTGGTCAAATCTGCCAGCAGTTGCTGCAAGTCGCGGTGCAAAGCTTCTCGCATCAGCATTTCTTCTGGGGAGATGCTGTCGGTTTCGAGCAAGTCGCCCAACTCTGTATCTTTTTCGTTGCCCACTTTAGTTTCCAAAGAAACAGAACGGGGAACTCGCAGCAAAACTTCTCGGACTTGGGGCGCTGTCATGTCCAACTCGACAGCGATATCTTCGATCGTAGCTGTCCGACCTTTTTCTTGAGAAATTTTGCGCTGGGCTTTTTTGATTTTGTTAAGTTTTTCGGTGATGTGGACGGGGAGGCGAATGGTGCGGCTTTGAGTGGCGATAGCCCGCGTAATTCCCTGCCGAATCCACCAGTAGGCATAGGTGCTAAACCGATAGCCCCGCGTCGGGTCAAACTTTTCTACAGCTCGCTCCAGTCCCAGAGTACCTTCTTGTATTAAGTCGAGCAATTCTAAACCGCGATTTTGATATTTTTTCGCCACCGAAACCACTAGGCGCAGGTTCGCCTTAATCATGTGGTCTTTAGCTTCGACGCCTTCAGCTTGAATTCTTTCGATCGCCTCCACCGTCATTTCTGCTAACTCGGCCCACTGGCGCTTGCCTTCGGACATAATTCGCTTGAGTTCTGGCACGTCACCGACACCGGCGGTTAATGCCCAGCGTTCCAGGGAAGGTTTATGTCCCAACTGTGCGGATAACCGATCGCGCACTTCTATTAAATGCACGAAGCGTCCAATTAGTCCTTCTTCCTGGGAGGCGACGGTGTTACGTAATTCCAGCAATTTGATATAGCGCTGAACTTTTTGAGCTTCCGAGACTTCTTCGTCTCTACCCAAGAGACGAACCCGACCTATTTCTTGGAGGTACAGGCGCACTAAATCTGTAGTGCGACGGTTTGCATTTTTTTGCAATTTGGCTGCTGGGTCTGCATCTTCTGTCTCTGCTGGGTCTTGGTCGAGCAGTTCGTCTCCAGCTTCTTCAGCATCTTCATCCAACACATCACCTTGCAAGGGATTGACTTGCAGTTGTTCGTCGAATTCAGCTTCAGCGTAAAAAGAGGTGGCTGGCATAGTGATTTTCTCAGTGGCTCCGGTGAAAAGATGCTACGCTTAGCGGTTATTTATAATTAAGATGCCCATTTGGTTAAGACGAAGCATCACCGCTTTGTGTTTCTTTAGTAACTTTTCTGACTTTTCTGCTGTTGTTCGATCGAACTTTTGCTGCCCCACTTGTTTTACCAAGATTCTGGAAAACGCTAAGAACTTTCTGATGTAACAGGTTGAAGGCCCGAAAAGTGTGCTTTACTTCTTTGTTTATGTAGCTAGTATAGATAGTTACTGGCTAGAAACAAGTGACGTTAGTCAGAAGTTAAGTTAATCTTCATCACCAATAAGCTGGTTCCCGATCACTTCGGAAAATTAGCCATTTTTTTAATAAAACTTTATATAACTCGGCGCTCTTGATTAAATACGCTGTTGTGAGCGCAGAACTTTAATCCATTACAGCATATGAGCTTCAGAGTTGCTATAGTCCGCAGTACCGAGTTATTGGCTGACGCAAAAACCGGGTTTCTTCCTCAAATTTCTGGATTAAAACCTAGAAGTTTCAGGAAGAAACCCGGTTTCTGGATCTCTTTTACGTAACTCGCGACTTTGAGGCGGCGATCGACCGATAATAGTTTTGCTGTTGGCTGCTGCTTCCGGCTTAACATCACGCCCCGAACACCAGCATCTGAAATCGGGTTTTTTGCCCAGGGGCTGCATATCAAGCGCAGGTTTTTCCTCGCTGTTACCCAGTTGATCGGGTTTTAGTGAGAATGGTGCGATCGCGCGCGAGTCCTTGGTAACAAGTTAAGCTAAGAAAGCATTGTCAATCAGCAATTATGCTCAACATTTACTCGGATTTTGGGCATAAAACTGAGATATGGGCGATCGAGGAATCATGCCTCCCATGATATTTATACTTACTCCCTCTCAAATCGTAAATTTTCCACTCCTAAAAAAGCCGTTTTTTTGAGTAATATTACTGATTGACAAATGCAATTAAGTCTTAACTTGTCACCAATGGGCGCGAGTCAACTCAAATTAAAATTGCTAGCGTGGGTAAAGTTTCATCAGTTCCCTCACCTGTTCGGCGTGATAGGAACTGCGAGTTAAGGGAGAAGCGACAACTTGCAAGAATCCCAAAGATTCGCCAAACTTTCTCCAAGCATCAAACTGTTCTGGAGGCACAAAGTTTTCGACGTTCAAGTGCTTTTGAGTCGGTTGCAGGTACTGTCCAACTGTTAAAATATCGCAGCCGACAGCCCGTAAGTCCTGCATCGCCTCCCGAATTTCGGCGTCTGTTTCTCCCAGTCCCACCATGATGCCGGATTTGGTGTAAACCCCAGGTGCGAGTTCGCGGCTTCGCTGCAATAGTTCCAAGGTGCGATCGTACTTTCCTTGCGGCCGCACCTTGCGGTAAAGTCGCTTTACGGTTTCGGTATTGTGGTTGAGTACCTCTGGCCGGGCTGCGAGAATAATTTCTAAAGCCTGCCAGTTGCCGCACAAGTCGGGAATCAAAACTTCTATAGTTGTATCGGGCATCGCCGATCGCACTGCTTGAATGCACTCGACAAACACAGACGCGCCCCCATCCGGCAAATCGTCCCGGTTGACAGAGGTAATCACGACGTGGTTGAGTTTGAGCCGCTGCACTGCTTGGGCCAATCTTTGGGGTTCTGTGGGATCTAAAGGTTGGGGCTTTTTCTCAAAATCGATGTCGCAGTAAGGACAGGCGCGGGTACAAGCCGGGCCCATAATCAAAAAAGTCGCAGTACCTGCGTTGAAGCATTCGCCGATGTTCGGACACGACGCCTCCTCGCAAACCGTATTCAGGGATAAATCCCGCAAAATTTCTTTGACGTTGCCGACGCGCTCCCACTGGGGGGCTTTAACTCGCAACCACTGGGGCTTAACTGTCACGTCTGTCTCCGCCTGAGTAGTGTTTTACAAATAATTATATACGAGGTTGCTAAATTTTTACTTGAATGTGATAAGCTTAAAATCTAGTGACTAATTTCGGGATGTAGCGCAGCTTGGTAGCGCACCTCGTTCGGGACGAGGGGGTCGCAGGTTCAAATCCTGTCATCCCGATTGCTTTTAACTCTTCACGGGTAACGAGTTTCAGATTTATTACCCTCTAGAATATTCCACTTTCCGCTCATCCTTCGCTCAGTCCGACTCTTCTAAGTAGCTGAGTATCTCCAAAACTGCTTCAAATCCTGTCATCCCGATTATAAAATTAGATTGGATATGCCCCAGCAAGTGAGTTTGTTTTGGGCGATCGTCCGGGTGTGTATATTTCTGGTACGCATAAATTAGTCGATCGGGCGATTCCCTACGGGATAGCTGCGCTTCATGGGCGTGTTAATTCCCCTTTGCTAAAAAATCAACTGTAGCCACTGTTTTGGCAGAGGGAATTATAGAATAAAACGTAAACAATCAGAGCAGCAGTAGAGACTAGAGAACAAGTCTTTGCCTTCTCCCTCTGTGATGATTTGGGACTGTGTTTAATCACAGGTACTTGCTCAATGCTGAGAACTTTGACCAAGGTTTGAAACCGGAGGCAAGTATAAATACTGCAATAATTCTTAAATACAAGTTCATTAAGATTTACATCTTGAGATAGATGAATTAATAGGTGAATGAGCTTATAATAAAAGCTAATTCTTAGCGGGTCTAAAATTAACCCGAAAACCGGAGGATATTCCAATGCAAATAAGTGGCAAAGCCTTCGGCTCCTGCTCTCGCTGCGAAACAGTACCCGAAAAAATAGAGGGCAGGGGAGGTCTATACCTGTGGTTTCCAGTATCGCACACCCTGACCAAGGTTATTTCGGCACTGACTAAGGCTAAACTTGAATTCAAGCTTTTAGAAGAGAGCAAGTGTTTGTACGTTATGCTTGAGGGAATAGCCAAAGAAAAGTTTAACGCCCTAGCATCATCGGTGCTGACAACTCAAGAGTTGAAAGAGACAAAAGTTTTGTGGATGCGCGAAGTTGAACAGCCAAAACTTAGCGATTTTTATCGCAGCACTTCCTTAGACAGTTTTATTAATTTGAGTAACTCTGATTGGCTGTTAGATTTATTGTCCGAAGAACGCATTACTACACATTTTCAGCCCATTGTTTATACCTCAGATACTTCTAAAATTTTTGCCCACGAAGCCCTGCTCCGAGGAATTGACGAGCAAGGAAACTTAATTTATCCGGGTCGGATTTTTGCCCAAGCAGAATCAGCCGGCCTAATTTTTCAACTAGATGTTTTAGCCCGGACTCGCGCTATCCGCGAAGCCCATGTTTACGATATCAAAGAACTACTTTTTATTAATTTTTCTCCGACTTCAGTTTACGATCCCGCTACGTGCCTGCGAAGAACAGTACAGGCTATTGATGAATCTGGAATTCCTCACAGCAATATTGTTTTTGAAGTAGCGGAATCTCAGCACCCTCCTGATATCGATCACTTGATTAATATTCTGAGGTTTTACCGAGAGGCGGGATTTTTAATTGCCCTGGACGATTTTGGCAGCGGTTCTTCTAATTTAAATTTGATGCACCAACTGCGTCCAGATTTTATTAAGTTGGATATGCAATTGATTCGCAACGTCGATCAAGATTATTATAAGGCCCTAATTACTGAAAAGATGTTAGAAATTGCCGCTCAATTAGAAATTAAAACTGTTGCTGAAGGTGTGGAAACTTTGGAGGAGTTTGAGTGGGTGCGGGAACGGGGAGCAACTTTTGTTCAAGGTTATTTGATTGCTAAGCCGACTTCGCCGCCGATCGCAGTTACGAGTTATATTGGTGCTGAACCAGTACCTATTTCTGCTTAGGTGGTTTCCATTTGCGATTTGGCGCTACATTTGCTCGTCCCCAGGCTCTGCCTGGGAACGAGAATTACTAGCACTTTAAACGCTTAAATTGCGCCGCAGAAACATTTCTAAGGATTCCATTCTCATGCCGTAGATTGATTCCAAGTTTTGCACTTCTTCGGGAGTGCAGAAATACTCGTTACCCAGCAATACCCGCAAAGTTCCTAAGTCTTTTTGAGCTTGAGGATTCAATAAACCCAACGCATTTCTCAAACCGTCAAACACCATCAGCGGCGGGTTGATTACTATCGGTTCGCGCTTGAATAAGCGTGCAAAAATGCAGGGAATGTCATCCCTTGTCAGCACATCCGGGCCACCGACTCGCAGAATTTGGTTGCGTGCGCCTTCGACTGTTGCCGAGTCTGCGGCAATCTTTGCTAAGTCATCGGTACTGACAACAGAGGTGCGGTTTTTGCCGTCGCCAATCAGCAGGTAAAGTCCGGTTTCTCGAAATCTTTCTGCTAGCGGTAACAAGCTGGAAGCAAAACCGGCAGGCCGCAAGATTGTATAATTCAATCCGCTGTTTTGCAGGTATTTTTCAACTTCTCGCTTGGCTTTGAATACTGCGGAATCTTCGTATCCTCGATCGACTCCCAGTACCGAAATAAAGACAAAGTGCTGCACTCCCGCTTCTTTGGCGCAGTCGATTAATTCTATGTTAGCGCGGTAGTGTACTGCTTGAACATCGCCGCCGGTGCCGTGGGTGCTGATGATGTATTGCACTCCTTGGCAGGCTTTTTTAATATCTTTGTCTTGTTTTAAGTCGCCGATAAAAATCTCGGCGCCTCGGTTTTCTAGTTCAGAGTAGCGAGATGCGAGGCGAACGAATGCGCGGACAGGCTTTTCTTGCTGTCTGATTTCTCGTACAATTCGGCGGCCTAGTGCGCCTGTTGCTCCGGTTACTAAGAACATGATTTTTTGTGGTTGGTTGTTACTTACATATTGCACATTTCTCAAGAACAGGCAAGATGCCTGTTCCACAAATAGTGAGTTTTATTGTGGGGAGTAGGGGTTGGGCATCCTGCCCCTTAAGAACAGGCAAGATGCCTGTTCCACAAAGAGTTAATTTTATTGTGGTGTGGGCATCCTGTCCGCCCATCCAAGGCTTATTGAGAATGGGGCAAGATGTCAATTGTTACTAACCTTATAACTTATAAATCAAATTTCGACAATTACGGGGGCATGGTCGCTGGGTTTGATTAATTTTCTGGGAGCAATGTCTATTGTACAGTTTTTTGCTTGTTCGTACAGGGGAGGGCTGAGATAATGGTGGTCGATTCTCCAGCCGTTGTTGCGTGGAAATGCGGCGGCGCGGTAGTCCCACCAGCTATAATGGCCGCCTTCTGATGTGAATTTGCGAAAGGGGTCGTTTAATCCTAATTCTATGATTTCTTTTAGCGCGAGGCGCTCGGCGACAGACAAGCCGACGGAGTTAGCATTGGCTTTGGGATTGTGGATATCTCGATCGTCCGGGACGATGTTGAAGTCGCCGCAAATACACAATTTGGGGGATTTATCTAGTGCTATTTTGAGGTATTCTTGCAGCAGTTTGAGCCACTTTAGTTTGTACTCATATTTCTCGCTGCCAACTTCGGAACCGTTGGGAACGTAGGCGGAAATAATGCAAATATCGTCTATAACCCCGGCTATTAGGCGTTTTTGTTCGTCAAAAATACCTGTGGCTTCGTCGCCGAGAAGGGGGGCAAATCCGGTGCTGATTTGCGTTAGGGGCGATCGGCTGAGAATGGCGACGCCGTTGTAGGATTTTTGACCGGAAATGTAGCAGTTGTAGCCGAGGTTGATGAAGGGTTCTAGGGGGAAGTCTTTGTCTGGAACTTTGGTTTCTTGGAGGCAGAGAACGTCTGGGGAGTTGGTTTGCAGCCAGCTAGTAACGTGTTCTAGGCGGGTGCGGATTGAGTTGACGTTCCAGGTGGCGATTTTCATTAATATAGTTATGTGGGGGGAACCCAAATTCGGATGACTCGGCGGTTGAAACCGCTACTACACATACAAAGTCCGCCTGCGCGGACTAATAATAAAAGCGATCGCACCTATTTTAAGCTATTTTTTGCCGTGTCAACTCACTTGATTTGATAAATGTAAGCATCTTCGATCCACGTCTGATTAATCCGATTATTTGTCAATCTTCTGCCAGATAAGTCTAAATTCCACTTTTGCTGTTCCTGACGTAAGCCCTCAATTAAGTCATGTTTTGGGCTTACGGCTACGAGGGCTGTCCAATCGATTTTCAATTCAGGTTTAACTTCGCGAAAGACTGACAGAATTTCCCCATAAGTTTTAAGAGGCCCTTCGCTATCGTACAGAGGTGAGGTGAGCATCAGCCGCCAGGTTTCTGGTTCTGGTGCGTAGTTCCAGAGAGCAGAATCAACTGATAGATTTGCTGCATTTAGAGCGTCTATTAGTCTTTGACCTTCTGCTATTTCGTGACTTAATAATGTTGCTGTAGCCATTGTAAAACTCCGTGAGTGGGGTCAGTAATTGCTAAGTAAATGCAGATTCAAGACTTACGCATCAATATCAAAGAAACCGGGTTTTTTACCAAATTCTAGGCAGGTATGCAGTGTTTTCGTAAAAAACCCGGTTTCTGCCTCCACGACTAAAATTGATAAGTTTATCAGTTTTTGTTTCGGGTTTTGTTGATTATATACTCTCTGATTACTGGCCCGATCGTAAAGTGCGATCGCCCGTTGTGTTTTACTGTTTCAACTAATGACCGTCGTCCTAAAGATTGCATGACTTTCAATAGTTCTGGCGGTGATAGTTGCAGGTTTTCTGGTATTTTTGAGATGTCGGCTGGTTCGGGGGTATTGGCTAGCCATGCGATCGCCTGTTGTTCGGATGCGGTTAGGCGATCGAAATGCTGGTGCAGGAGTGATTCTAAGTCTCCTAAGAATAGGGTATCATAGGATAGGAATTCGGAAACGCTACCGCCGAATAAGTCTTGAATCAATGTGGCAACTATATTTAACCATAAGGGATTGCCTCGGTAAAGGTCGATTAGTTCTGACCATTTCTCCGGTTCTGCTAATCCTTTTTCTGTGAATATTTCTTGTGCTTCGGGGCCTAAACCGTTGAGTTGCAGAGATTTGCAGGGGCGGTTTTCCCCTTCTAAGGCGGCGATTTCTCTGGGTTTTTCCCAACTCAGGAGGATTAAGCAACTGTTGTGCGATGATTCTGTTATTTGTTTGAAGAATGCGCCGTAATTTTCATATCCAGGTTGGTAATTTCCTGCGAGTTGTTGGCTGCTGAAAATGGTTTGGATATCATCGAGGATGATGAGACAGCGGTGCGATCGTAAATATTCTAGTAGGGGCAATCCCCCCGTGGTTGCCCTTTCTTCGGGATAGGGGGCGGGCACGGAGGGGGCGGGCACGGGGACACCGCCCCTACAGAATTTAATTAAGTCGGTTTGCAGTGATGCTAGGGGTGGAGAGTTGCGGAGACTTCGCCAGATGATGTAATCGAATTCGTGTTGAATTTGTGAGATTAGTTGGAGAGTAAGGGCGGTTTTGCCAATACCGGATAAGCCTAAGATGCTGATGAGGCGGGTGCGGCCTAAAATCCAGTTTTCGAGGGTGGTGAGTTCGGATGTGCGGTTAGAGAATAGGTTGGGTTCTGGTGCATCAGCTAAATCTAAATGTACTTTCTGTTCGGAATTGCTTGTTTTTTCGTTAAACTTATCCTTTTCTTGCGGTTCAGATTGTAATCTTTTTGAGGATTGCGAACTATCAGCAGAGATGTTACCAATATGAATGCAGCCATTCCCGACGAGTGAGACAATATTAGAAGCTTGTAAATTTTCCAACTTAGCTCTAAAATTTGCTTTAGATACTTGTTCCTCGCCTAATGCAACTGATAAAAGTTTCCATAATTTAAAGCCAACCTCTTTAACGTATTTCTCTGAACGGTTGTGATGCTGTGCAATTTCTTTATATTTCTGATTGTCCCAAGCGCCACGTAATATAGCTTTTTGCAGACTATCTAAGTGTTTTCCCGTAGTAGTCAAAGCTAGATGGTCTACAAATTCTAAAGCTTCTTCAACGTCCATCGGTCACGTAGATGCAAGGGGTTGACCTGATTGTAACCCAACTAAATATGACTTTTTCACTAGCAACCAACTAAATGTGACTTTTTATGACCTAGTTGGGATGGAAACAACTACTAAATGTGACTTTATATGGCTTGACAAGCTTTGGTATTTAGGAAATAATTTATACTTAAGACAACAAAAGGTTATGCTAAGCGCTAGTTGTATCTACCTGTTATGACACAACCGAATATTTTGGAACTCGCGAAACAGGGAGATGCAAAGGCGATCGCGCTTCTGCTGAACCGCCAGCTACAAGCCAAGGGCATCACCGCCGCAGCTTCCCTTAAGGATGGTTGTTTACAGGTGATGCTGGAATCGGCAGAAGCGCCTAGTCAGCAAGTCTTGGCCCCGTGGGTGAGTAAGTCGATCGCTGGCTTGGGGGCTGCATCAATTGAGAAAGTGAAGGTTTACGGGCGACAGACGGGCGCAAAGGTGCCGGCGTGGAGTCAAGAGTTTGAAGTGGCGGGGCAAAATTTGCCTGTTGCAAATGTCACAGAGGGGCGGGCAAGTTCTAGTGAGAATACGGAGTCAAATCAGCTTAGTTTGAAGGAACGGGCTAAGCTTGGGGATGTGGATGCGATCGCCAGTCTGTTAAATCTTCCGTTACAGAATAAGGGGATTAGTGCGACTGCGAGTTTGCAAGATGGTTGTTTACAGGTGATGCTGGAGGGCGATCGGGTTCCTGATGAGGAGGCTTCTATCAGGATTGTCCGCAGGGAGTTGACGAATTTGAAGGCGGGGGCGATCGCTTCTGTGAAAGTTTACGGGCAGCAGGCGGGTGAAGATTTTCCGGCTTGGAATCGAGAGTTTGAGCTAAAGGCAGAGGTTAGTTCAGATTCAAAAAAATTATCAACAGATAAATTTGCAAATTTGACTGATCTATTGACTCCGATTATTGATTTGCTTAGAGAACGAAAATTTAAAGAAGTGTTGGACATCGGCCAAAATTATATTAATGAAAATCCAGAGCGTCAAAAACGTTTGATTGTAGTAGGAGTTATTCTCTTAGCAACTCTAACCTTTAAAGGAATACCTTTTTTAGGTTTCAATCACAATATTAAAGGCTCACTAACACTCAAGGATGACTTCTTCGGTGGAGTGGGTCAGTTTTGTAATGGAAAAGGAGGTTACGGGGATATTAAAAGTGGTAGGCAGGTGCTAGTAAAAGATCATAAAGGAGAAACTATTGCGACTGGAGAGTTAGGCATAGGTAAAATAATATCTGATAACCACTGCCAATTTTCTATCGAAGTGAATGGTATAAGAAAAGCAGAGTTTTACACAATTCAGATCGGTAGGCGAGGCGATTTGACATATTCATATCAAGAGATGAAGGATAAAAACTGGGAGCTGAATGTGTCTTTGGGTGATTGATTTACTGGGAATAAAAGGAGTGGTTTATGATTTTTGTAATTCCGTTTATTATGGGCGCTTTAGCTGCGGCTGGGGCTGCGTATGGATCGGTTAAAGGCTCTGAAGGCATGGGCAAAATGAATGAAGCCAAGGAAATAGGAGAACGAGCCCAACATCGACAGGAGAAAGCAGTCAGCGATCTAAAAGTAGACTGGGAAGCAGCCAACAGATTAGCAGAAGTTTACGGTCAACTGCAAATTCGTGTAAGGCATCGTACTATTGGGCGGTTTGTGGCTTTCATCGAACGCATTGGCCAGAAAGCTTCCCAAAGTGATATGAAATTTTTAGCTGGACTAGAAGGCATATCAATTCAGCAGCTAAAAGAATACAAAACTGTCGCGCTGGAAGGTCAGGAAGTATTCCAAGGTGTGACTTCATCCGCAGGGGCAGGCGCGGCTGCTGGTGCTACAGCAGTAGGCGTGGCGCAAACTTTTGGGACAGTTGCAGTTCCTCAATTTTTTGGCTTGTTTAGTACCAATGTAGCTGTTTCTCAACTCGGTATGTCTGGTGTGGCGGCGTGGTTAGGCGGTGGCAGCATGGCACTAGGTGGCGCTGTACTCGGAGGTATTGCACTTGGGCCTGCTTTAGCTGTTGGCGGTTTCCAAATTGCAGGTAAAGGTGAGGAAGCTTTAACGAAAGCACGTGAATACGAAGCTCAGGTTAACGTTGAAGTTGCCAAAATTGAAGAGGCTAGAGATTTCATCCGACAAGTCGAACGGCGAGTCAAAGAATTAGGCAAATTGGTGTCTGATTTAGATAGCCGCGTTGCTCTACTTCTCAACGAACTTGAATCAAAATCCTTTGATATAGTTCAAGATGCTGCTAAGTTTCAACAGGCACTAATGCTAGTGAAAGCCCTTGTAGAAATTATGCAAACCCCTGTGTTAGACAGCCAAGGAAATCTGAATTCGACCGTGGCGAATATTCAAGCAAAATACCGGAATATGTGAGGAAATTAACAATGAGCAAAATGGCAGCGTTTGTTAGCGGTGCTGATGCCTTTCAGCAAGTTATTGCACATTACTTTGAGTACAAGCAAATCGCTGAACAAGAGCGGACAAAGCGCCGTGAAATCAAAGCTTGGGAAAAGGAAAGCCTAGCCAAGATTAAAGCTCAACGTGACTTGTTAATGGAGTACCTCGATCGATCCTTTGATGAACGATCGCAAAATTTTAATCAACTTTTCGATGTGGTAGATCGAGCAATAGCATCTGGTAATAATGAGCAACTGGGATTAGCATTAGATTCGATTACAGAGCTTGCTAAGTCTAGCCCGTTTAAAGAACTGGCTAATTTATCTTCTGTGCAGGCTGCTCTTGCCGATCCAAACCACGAGTGGAAGTTTTAATTAGCTAGCTGTTAAACAATTATTGATAAACTAGAGTGGGGATTCCCCCACTCTAAAGGAGAGTAAATCATGGCTGACATTGAAAACCTTCTAAACCAACTGCCAGAAATTGCCGAGGAAATGAAACTTACTATTGGCAATCCTAGTGAAATCAGACGTGAAATTGGGAAGATAGATAATCTGATAAAGCGACTAAATACTATTGGCAAGGAACTTGAAGAAGTATTAAATAATGAGAGATTCAATAAAGGATTTTTGGGAGCGATACCTTTGTTAGGGGCAGTTGCGGGCTGGTTAATACCTGGTGGATTTTTAGTAGATGCACTTGTATCGGCAGGGAGTGGCTTACTTGCTGAAAAATTGGGCGATCCAGATAAGGAAACGTCTCTTGCTGACTTAATAGAAAATGTTGAAAACTTAATTGAGTGGGGCGATGGTCTCAAGAATATAGCAGAAAATATTTTAAAGGATTCACAATTATTGATCAAGCTAGAATGGGAAAGGAAATCTCTAAGTATCCCAGAAGAAGTAAGGAAAATTGATGAAGATTTAAGAATTCACATAGACTTTGATGAAGAGCAAAGTTTAAGGCAACAAGTTCAGCAAATAAAGGTAGCTCAAGAACAGCTAAAACAGGTTCAGCCCAAACTGGATAGTATCGTACACAATCTTGAACGTAATGTCGAGCCAATTGAGCGCATAAAAGCTTTTATATCTTACTTTGGGGAATTAGTGTTTGCGATAGAATGGTTTGATGAAGAGCATGGGCTTATTATATCTTATGAGGGTCAAACTACAACATTAGGAATTATCTTGAATGAATGTGTATCTTTAAAAGAAAAAGCTAATGCTTTAATTGACCGGGCTAATAGGTTAAGAGGACAGGCCGAACAATCTCTTAAACAGTTAGAAGAAGAACGCCGTCACAAGGAACAAAAAAAACCTAGTCGTAAGCAAAGTGAAAGATGCACACAGACAGGAGAATCTCTAAATTCTATTGACCGTACCATGTCTTCAGAGCAAAGACGCGGGGGTAGAAGTGGCTGGATACTGATACTATCCACACTGACTCTAGGAGTTTTGGGTTTTGTCGGCTGGAAAACTACCTTTCAAATTTCACCGAGTCAGGAGACAATAGCAAATTCGGGAATTCCTCTAAATGTTGGGGAGCAAAAACCAAATTCTGAACCTTCACCCACCTTAACACCGGCTCCTCAGCCAGACCCAACAGCAACAAATTTAGCAGCCGCTCAAAAACTAGCAATGGAAGCTGCCGTTATGACTCAAAATCCACCTCATCCACTAGAAAATTGGCAGCAAGTACAAGGGAAGTGGCAGGAATCAATCAAATTGTTAGAGGCAATTCCAGACAATTCGGCTGTTGCAACTCAAGCTCAAGAAAAGCTAAGTGTTTATCGAACTAACTATCAGGCGATTACTAATAGAATTGTCACTGAACAGAAAGCAGCCACTAATTTAGAATCCGCCCAAAAACTAGCATGGGAAGCAGCCGTCATGGTTAATAATCCACCTCATCCTAAAGAAGTCTGGCAGAATGCTCAATCAAAATTGCAGCAGGCGATCAACTTGTTAAGTTCTATTCCTCAAGGTACATTTGTGGAAGCTCAAGCTAAAGAAAAGCTTGCTGATTATCAGAACAACTACACGCTAATAAGCAACAGAATCAAAACTGAAGCTCCTTGATTTTATCCATATTACCAATTAAGTTTTAAATTACCAGAGATTAAGCCCCAATCCTAGCTGCTGATATCCTAGTTACTAGAAATCGCGATCGCCCTTACGTCCCAACTTGTCACAAAGTGCGATCGCCCTAACTATTTTATTAATTAACCTATTTTACTGCGACAGCCAACTGCAACCCCAATTTATCTAGTAGAGTTATCAAAGCATAAATTTCCTCCCCCCCACTCTCTGACAACATTCGATCGAGCTTCTCATAAATAAATTTACCTTCCACCGATAACTTATTCATCTGTAAATAAGCATCCACCACATCTTTAAGTCCTGCTCGCAGCAATTCAGGTTCGGGGCCTTCTGACTCCAATTCCAACATAGCCTCGATATAGCCAGCAGCACTTTCAGGGGTTTTTAAAGAAGAAATCAAGTATTCATGGTAGCTTCTAGTTGTTGGCACTTTGAGTTCTTTCATAATCTCTCCAGTATTTTTTAGCTTGGCTAATATCTTGATCTTGAGTGCTTTTATCACCGCCACATAGCAGCAACACAACTGTTAACCCGATTTGTCCAAAATAAACCCGATAGCCTGGGCCATAATCAATCTTAAGTTCATAAACTCCGGCTCCTAGTGAGCGATAATCTCCCAGATTGCCTAGCTCAACCCGCCTGAGTCGTTTCTTGATTTTAGATACAGTTTTAGTATCTTGAAGGGAATCAAGCCATCCTTCAAAGGGACTTGTCCCGTCGGCTTTCAGGTAGTTTTGTACTTCTCGTGGTTGAGCTTCCATAATTTTAACATAGGCAATCAGGGTTTTAATGGGAGCGATCGCGTGTCAGGTCACTACTTTTCGCAAGAGTATCCTAGCATAACTTGAGCTACCTGATTCATAGTAGCCTCATCGTTTATTATTTAGAAAATGAGTGCTTACCGATCCCGCTCGCAAATTGAAAATTTTTCATTCTGAGTTTGCAGGTACTTAAAGGAAAATCCCAAACCTTCGGGCGCCTTCCGTTGAGAAGGGACAATTTTAGACAGAGGTTTCTTCTTTGACACGAGCAGAATAATATTTTTTAATCGATTCTTGAGAAATAATGGCATGACAAGATTCGTCTCTCGGCAAATTCCCTCTCGCTTCCAGCCAAGGCATTTCACTGCAAATCATTCGTTCCAAAGTTTCATCATCATACTCAAAATATGCCTCGGCAACTTCTTCGATAAATTCCCCAATTTTTTGGGGAAGTTTCGGTTGTTCGATTTTCTCTGTAATTGGTTCCCAACTAAATTGGCATTGATACTTTTCTAATAAATCAGGAATAACTGGCCCGTGAATCCAGGCTTGAAAATCTGCATCAAATAGTGGCGTGCCGTAAACTCCTAAATACCAAGCTTGAGCGTAATACAAGAGTTTTTGTAGCTTGTAGACATTGATTGCTACATCAGTTTGCGCGGCTAACCAAAGGAAAGCATTTGCAATATCTCGATCGCTGATTTTTTCCGAATTAGTTGCAACCGCAACAACTTTCAGTTGACCTTCGCCTATCTGTTCCAATAGTTCACAAACTGACAAGTTAAATTCTCCGGCAATTTGCTCAACTTTTTGCCAGACTGGAGAACTCACAGTTATTTGATATTCAGTTGTTATTGAGGTAGCTTGGGTCATGGCAGTTTTTAAAGCTGACTTAAATAATTGTAGCAAACAGTGCGGAATAATGACCTAATAGCGATCGCCCTTACGTCCCAACTTGTCACAAAGTGCGTGAAGCGCAGCTATCCCGTAGGGAATCGCCCCTACATGAATTATTCAAGCTAACTCCGACACACTCAGCCGCCCTTCTACGGGTTCATACTCATCCTCTAAAAGCCAATACTGCGCCTCATCATAACTCTTACTAGAAAACACAACTTTATAACCCTCAGCCGGATTGTAGATCCGACAATTTCCCTCAGCGTCACTTAGTAACAAAAGCAGATAAGGTGGTGAAAGATTTGGATCGATCCATACCTCTGTAAATTCCCAGTTATTCTTCACTAAATCGGCTTCGAGGCGTAACGTGGTATCGGTTTTCTGCATCAATTTTTATCTCTCCGTAGTAAAGTAAAAGACGGCTACCATCCGGGTCAACTCTATAACCAATTGATTCAGCAAAAAACATACCATAACGATCGTATCCCCGAATCGTACCTGTAAATTCTCCATCTTCTATTATGGCTTGAGCTACCTGATTCATAGTAGCCTCATCGTTAAAAATATGAGCAGCACGTCCTTTATTAAGCAGTCTTCTCATTTGTGGCGTGTCTGGCAAGTGTTTAGCAATGTGCCTGCTGTCAAGGGTGATTTGGCGATTAATTCCACTCATTAATTAATTACTGAGCATACAAGTATGATTAAATCATGCGATCGCCCTTACGTCCCAACTTGTCACAAAGTGCGTGAAGCGCAGCACTCATGAACTACAATAAAGTACATAAAAAATTAGTCAGATATAACTGTAGCATATTTGGGGTTAAAGTTAAGATTCGTTTACCCTGAATCTAAAATCTAAAATCTAAAATCGTATGACTGATTATAAAGGCGATCGACAAACTAGCAATTTAGCAGCTATTCACCAACAAATCAATTGGCTTCAGCAACAGCCAGACGGCATCCTATTTCAACAAAACTCCGGCGCCAACTGCATCGCCGTAAAAAAAATAAACTCAGTGCTACTACTGCTTTTAGCAGACAGAGAAACCTTAATCACAAATGTAGCTCAATCAATCCTAGACCTCAACAATCCACTAAATTTAATCTTTCCCTATTCCCGATCCGTGCTGCTAGCATTAGTCTGGAAAACTCACCCCAAAAAAATCTATGTAATTGGATTTGGTGGCGGCACCCTCCCCAGAATTTTCCACCACTATTTCCCTAACGCGATAGTCGAATGTACAGATATTGACCAAAAAATAGTCGAAGTAGCTCAAAAATTTTTTGGCATTCAATTCGACGACAGACTCAAAGTAGCCATTCAAGACGGGCGCGAATATCTAGCCCAACAAGATTCCCCAGTAAAAAACGATATAATTATCGTGGATGCTGGTTTTGGCAGCGGCTATATGCCCTATAAATTGGTGACACAAGAATTTTACCAACTGTGCAAAACTCGCTTGTCAAGCGCAGGTGTTCTAGTTGTCCACCTGTTCCACAAACAAGAGTTTAATGCGGCAGCGGTGAAAACGATTCAAACTGTGTTCGCACAAGTTTATATATGCAATTTAGAAGCCGGCAACAGCGTTGTCATTGCGACTAATGCTCCCGATTTAGCTAAAAATGAAATTTTTTTGAAAGCCGAACTTATTCAAGATTTCCACAATTTAGGATTTTCCTTAATAGAAATGTCGCTCCACCTAAAAAAAGTAGCCCAATTTCCCGAATGGGTGAAAATTTGGGAAACGCTGCCAATTTTTACAGATGCTGAAATACCCGCCGGATATTTGGACTGATAAATATAGCAATCCTAAATGATTCAGATAAATTTGTAGGGGTAGTGCTACCCCTACTCCCCGTGCCTACCCCCTATCTATCGGGCAACCACGGGGGGATTGCCCCTACAATAATTATGCAAATGATTTAGGATTCCTATATACACAATTAGAGCTGTTAACCGAATCCCACAAAAAACTCTAATTGTAGGGTGCTTATGGGGGCACCATCGGGCTGTAGGGTGTTTAGGGGCGCACCATCGCTATGCCTTTAGCAAATCCCCACCAGTCAACAGTTGATACTACGAAACATCGCTCTAAAAAATACTTGACAGTGAAAATCTGGCGGTGTATTATAGAAGTAGTGCAAACAAGTAAAACCATGAGACTAAAAAGTTGGGAGTCTCCCCGCAGCGAGGGCAGAAACTCCAAAGGTAAAGGCGGCTCAGCCAGGGCTCGGCAACTCAAAAAGCAACAGCAAACTCTGCGAAAACAGTTAAAAGCTCAACACGATCGACCAAACGATCGACAAAACCACCCACAAAACCACCCACAAAACCATCAAGGGAAGGAAACCAATAATTCCTTCCCTTTTTTTGTATCTTTCCGCTGCTCAATCCCGCTGAATGTTCGGACAAATCGTGCTACTAATGCTCGCCTGCGAGGGTTGCTCTTGCCAGCAGTTGAGAATGCCTTGCAACTCCCCCTTCAAAGTTTCTAAGGCTGCAATTTGCACGGAAATTTCCTCAACCTTAGCCGTTAGATGCTGCTTCGCTTCAGAGCAAGGCAACTCTCCCCGATCGCGAACCTCTAAAATATCCTTAATTTCCTGCAGGCTCAAACCCAGAGTCTGAGATCGTTTAATAAACGCCAACCTGTTGAATACGGTTTCGCCAAACAAGCGATAACCAGCGGGCGATCGCTCCACCGCAGGAGACAGCAAGCCCATCTCCTCATAGTAACGAACAGTTTTTACCGACAAACCACTACAGGCAGCTACAGAGCCAATTTTGTACAGTTTCTCGGCAACAGAAATATTCATAAACCAAGCATCCAAGATCGAAAGACTTTCTTGCCCTATCTTTTGGTGCCTCAGATCCAGGGAGTCGATCGGCACATCGCCCAGTCACCATTGCGCGGTCATCTTAATAAGGAGGATTTTTTTTAGACACATTAAGCACCGGTAACTGAGGTCTAGAAGACTGAGGAGGAAGATAGTATTCGGGAGCAGGTGCGGTTTGTTCGGCTCCAGAGCGGTAAGATTGCCACCAGCGGAGAGCCATCGCCACCCCAGCGGTGCCAAGCCCAAAAGCCAATAAAGAGCCACTCGCACCGATACTGCCGATGGCGGCATCGACAACGCCCACTGTCACAACAAAGCTGGTAATTGGCTCTTTACGGTAAGCTGACCTCAAAAGTCGCGTCCACGAAGCATTCATTTGGTTTTACTCTGTTCTATATTTATTTACAAGCTCTAAAACTTAGAGTTGGCGGAACGATCGGGATTTCTAGCTCAAAGACTAGCTTCACCGAAAATCTGGGCGGAGCGTAGCGGAGGGCTGAAGCCCCGTCCTTCGCTCGACGGCTTTACATTGAATTAAATCCCCGCGGGGTGGAGGGGTATGGTGTCCCCTCCGAGAGGATATGGTTGTCCTCAAACACCCATTTCTGGGGTAAAGTTAGCTTCGCCAAAGTTATCGGTCGGTACTTTCCAAAGCGCACGTCCTTAAACCCCTTAGAGATGTTTAACGCTTTGGTTCTAGAGCAGTGAACTAGCTACGCATTCCCTGGTAGGAGCTTTAACGCTTGCCGATAACGTAGTCCTCAAGAGACTTAGGCTGGTCAGCTACCTAAAGTTGGAGGCTCGAAGCCCCCGTACTTCAGTCGGGGGTGCTGACCTAAATTCATCTTCTCGCCTGTGGGGAATTGTACGGGAGCGAGGCAAAATTGCCAAGCTTGTGAAATCAAAATTCCACCCCATATATACCTCCAAAAGCCAGCTATTGCATTCTGGAACAGAACTCTCTCGGCAGAGAAGTCGCTGGGCTTGTTTCTAATTAATATTTTAATCAATTCCCGAATTTGTCGCGGTCAGCAGAATTCACACCCGCTGCCGTTCCAGTCAAGACAAAGTGTAACGCTGACCGCGCCGTTGCTAAAATTAGTTGAGACCTAACCAGGACAGCAAGCCCTGGCCTGTGACATACTCGATAATTAAAGTTAGAGAAAAACCGATCATCGCGGCTCGACCGTTAAGGCGTTCCGCGTAGCTGTTGAAACCAAACTTTGGCTGTTCCAGTTTGGGGGTGACGGTGGGTTGTAGTTGTGTCATTGCTTTGGGTACCTGGCGATCGACGCTATTCAAATGTGAAATCCAATGTTAGTTACAAATCTTAAACATTGCTACTTCTATTATAAAGAGGGTTAACCGCCGTCAACCGTCCCCGAAGAGAAAAAACTGCTGCCAACTAATGCCAATTAATTATACCCACTCAAAATATGACTAATCAGTTAGATAACGATAAGCTTCCTGTCGCCGTACAGCGAGTAGCCTTTGCCCTTCGTACAACAGGCTGGGTTTGCTTCTGGGTACAGTTAGTGCTAGGGGTGGTAGCGGCGATCATTTTGCTCTTTGCCATCCCCTTCGCCCTCCCCAGGGCTACCGCCGGTGCGGGTTCAAACAGTGCCGGCACCGGCGGCGGCGTATTTTTTGCCATTTGCGGGCTGGCCGTACTCGCTTACAGCGTATATCGCTCTTTTCGCTTCACTCGCTTGTCGAGACAACTGCGATCGCCCGGTAACGCAGTCCGCCCCAAAAAAGCCGATACCATCAAAGAGGTGCGGCTGTCACTGATGAGCAACTTATCGGGAATGGTGCTGACGCTGATCGGCGCCGAAGCCATCAGCGGCACGCTTTTAGCCAAATCTCTAGCTCAGCCGCAAGCCTTGTTCGGTGCCGCAGTTGATGTGGGTCGATTTATTCAGCCCCTAGATATATTTGTCGTACTCGCCAATACTCACGCCACTGTTGCCCATTTTGTCGGGATTTTCGGATCTCTTTGGTTGCTAGATCGCATCCACAAACAGTAGTTATTGGTGAGGGGCAACCGATGCCCGATGCCCGATGCCCGATGCCCTGTTTGGCCGATACCCCACACTCCCACTCTCCCCCAACCCAAATCCGGAATCACTGCCAACCTGTCGAAGAACGTACTCAGATACCTTCTACCAAGACAACATGAATATCATGGCACTGAAACCCGAGACTTATTTTGGGGTGACAGATCACCCAACTATTGAAATTTCTCAAGAAAGTTTTCGTTCTGTCCTAGGTCAAATAGAAGCTGAACTCCTATGTAGCGACACCTATAGCCAAGCTCTAGCTAGCTTGCAAACAATGTTGGGCGAAGCAGCCTCCGCTGCCGAAATTTTAATTAGAGCAGTTAGCAGAGAAGCCGTCAAGCTCGCATTCGATCGATTTCCCAAACAAAACAAAATTGAACCGCAAGTAGCCCAAGACAGTTTTACTGCTGTAAGTCCCGCCTTTGAGACGGTGACAGAAATTCAAGAATTGGAGCCACCAGTAGCTGCTCCTGTCTTCTATTGGCGCAGCGCTAGTGTGGAAGCGCCGCCCCAAACCGAGTCCGACACTGAAACTTCCGATCGAGACACTAACACTTCTGAAGACAGCAAACAAGCGCCCCAAGACGAACTTAAAGTCGAGTCGGCTCCACCTGCAACTGTCACCGTCCCCGGAAAATTCTTCCCAGGGTTCGGTTTTCCCAAAAAGCCGAAAAAACTCACCAAGGAAGAAGAAGCAGCTTTAGCCGTTCAAGAGCGAGAAGAGTGCCTGCGGGAGTTGGGTAAAGAATTGCGTAAGGGACGGCAAATTCGCTCCCTATCCCTGCTGCAACTCCACAGTCAAACTCTCGTGCCGGTGCACCACATCGAATCGATCGAAAATGGGGAAATCGACAAACTGCCCCAAGATATTTACGTTAGAGGTTTTATCCGCAGACTGGGCGACGCCTTGGGACTAGACGGTAGCGCTATGGCGAATGCTTTGCCCAAACCCGATCCGAGTCCAATTCCCAGTATGTATGTGTCTGTTTCCGATTCCGACTCAGGCGAAGGCTTTCAAATGCGTCCGGTGCATTTGTACATCGGCTACACCGCTTTGATGGCTGGGGCTGTAGGGGGTTTGGGTTGGCTGTCGCAGCAACCCGTGGTGCCAGGAGCACAGGCAGTACCTCAACCGCAGGTGACACCGCCAGCCTCAGTTGCACCGGCTCAGAAGACCCCAGAAAAAGCACCTCAACCGGGCTTGAAGAAGTCTAATAGTCACGGGGGAATGATTATGGGGGCTGACATGGCGCCGCCGGAGGTGATTTTTGGTTAGTGTGTGTCGGGCGAGCGATCGTCCGACAACTCTCTTGGCGCAGGTGAACTCTGAAACTTGGTTTCTGAGTTCACCTGCATAGGGACACTTGCTTGAAGAAATAAGTCCCCCAAAGCAAATACGGTTGAGATTGTAGTTCAATCCCCGCTTTTCATCTATCTGTAGAGTCAATTCTAAAATCTAAAATCTAAAATCTAAAATCTAAAATCTAAAATCGCCAGCCCGTATACCCAAAGTGATTTTTCAACTGCATCAGGAAACCCGATATCTGCGATAAACTATCTATTTGACCACTCCTCAAAGAGGTTGCCAATAAGATGAGTTCCCCAGCCACCGCTGCTTTCTCCGATCTCGATCCGCTATCGACTCACTCGCCAACAGTCACGAGTTCGGCGGCACCAGACACTGCTTTGGTAACGGCTGCTCAACTGCCACAAAAATCTTGGACAATAGAAGATAGCGAGAAACTGTACCGAATTCAAGGTTGGGGCGAACCGTATTTTTCGATCAATGCAGCCGGTCACGTTACAGTGTCTCCCAAGGGCGATCGCGGCGGTTCCCTCGACTTGTGCGAACTGGTAGACTCTCTCAAACAGCGAAATTTGGCTTTGCCCCTGCTGATTCGATTTTCTGATATTTTGGAAGACCGGATCGAGCGCTTAAATTCGTGTTTTGCCAGAGCGATCGCTCGGTACAATTACAAAAATGTCTATCGCGGTGTCTTTCCAGTTAAATGCAACCAGCACCGACAATTAATTGAAGATTTGGTGCGTTTCGGTCAACCCCATCACTTCGGGCTCGAAGCCGGCTCGAAACCGGAATTAATGATAGCTTTGGCTACCTTAAAAAACCCAGGCGCTTTGTTAATTTGCAACGGTTACAAAGACCGCGAATACATCGAAACTGCTATTTTGGCGCAGCGGCTAGGGCAAACTTCCGTAATTGTGCTGGAGCAAATAGAGGAAGTAGAACTAGCAATCGCCGCCAGCAAAGCATTAGGAATTAAACCGATTTTGGGAGTGCGAGCCAAACTCACTACCAAAGGCGTTGGCCGCTGGGGAGTTTCCACGGGCGATCGGGCAAAATTTGGCTTGACAATTCCTGAAATTATCCGTGCAGTCAACGAACTAGAAAAAGCTGGAATGCTCCATTGTTTGCAGTTACTGCACTTCCACATCGGCTCCCAAATTTCCTCAATTAGTGTCATCAAAGATGCCATTCGAGAAGCCAGCCACATTTATGTAGAATTAGCTAAATTGGGAGCTAATATGAACTACTTGGACGTAGGTGGCGGACTCGGCGTTGACTACGACGGTTCTAAAACAAACTTCCACGCTTCCAAAAACTACAATATGCAAAACTACGCTAACGACGTAGTAGCGGGAGTGAAAGATGCCTGCGACGAGCGCAAAATCCCGGTTCCAATTATCATTAGCGAAAGCGGGCGGGCGATCGCTTCTCACCAATCAGTGTTAGTTTTTGACGTACTCGGTACTAGCGATGTCCCCAGAGAAGTACCAGAACCAGTAGATGAAAACGCGCACCAAATTCCGCGCAATCTCTACGAAATTTACCAATCTATCAGTCCAGAAAATTACCAAGAAGTTTATCACGATGCTATCCAATTCAAGGAAGAAGCAGTCAGTTTATTTAACTTAGGCTATTTGGGAATTGCGGAACGGGCGAAAACCGAACAGTTGTACTGGGCTTGCTGCGATAAAATACAGGCGCTGGCGCGGCAAAAAGAATATGTATCGGAGGATTTGGAAGACTTAGAAAAGGTGATGGCGTCCATTTATTACATCAACTTATCTGTTTTCCAGTCAGTACCAGACAGTTGGGCAATTAACCAATTGTTCCCAATTATGCCAATTAACCGACTCGACGAAGAACCGACTCAACGCGGTGTTTTAGCCGATCTTACCTGCGACAGCGACGGCAAAATCGACCAATTCATCGATTTGCGAGATGTGAAGTCGGTTTTGGAACTGCATACTCTCAAACCAGGAGAACCTTACTATTTGGCGCTATTTTTGGGAGGTGCTTATCAAGAAATTATGGGCAACCTTCACAACTTATTCGGCGATGCTAATGCAGTTCACATTCAGCTAACACCTTCTGGCTATCATATCGAACACGTTGTGAAAGGAGACACTATGAAAGAAGTCCTTAGCTACGTACAGTACGATTCAGAAAATTTGGTGGAAAGCATCCGCCGTCAGACAGAAGCAGCTTTGCAGCAAAATAAAATTACTCTTTCCGAGGCTCAACTTTTGCTGCAAAATTACGAGCGGAGTCTCAGCCAATATACTTATCTTCAGTCGTGAAATGTAGGGTGTAACTGAGATGTTGCACCACTGTCAAGAAGCCTTTTATGAACAGGCAAGATGCCTGTTCCACAAACAGTAGATTTTCTTGTGGAACAGGCATCTTGCGTGGGGTCGGGCGGGTTTATAGAACCTATTTGCAAGCTTTAAGGCTGTTGGCGAACCCGCCCCTACGGCTAATTGAGAATGGTGCAAGATCTCAGGTGTAACTGAGATGTTGCACCACTGTCAAGAAGCCTTTTATGAACAGGCCAGATGCCTGTTCCACAAACAGTAGATTTTCTTGTGGAACAGGCATCTTGCCTGTTCTTGAGAATGGTGGAAGATGTGAGGTGCAACCTAAGCACATTACCATAATTGAAAGCTGAGATCATAAACGTAAAAGTAGGGTGCGCTAGGCGCACCTTACCTTGAGCAATTAGCAATTAGCAATTAGCAATTAGCAATTATCCACCATGACCGAGAATTTCAGATATCGCCCGCCGCTCTTCTCCGTGTTGAGTCGGTAAAACTTGGCGAGCGTCAGTAATCAGCCAATCGAGAGCCGCCGCTTGCAAATCGATCGCAGCCCCGGTTTTATCAACGCAGTAGCGCCCGAACACCAGTTTGTCAACCAACCGCACCTCCGGGCCCAAACGGGAATACTCAAAAATCACGCTGTTTTCCACAGTTGCGCCACTGCAAAGCCAACAATTTGGGCCGATCATTGTCGGGCCGATAATTTTTGCTCCATCCTCAATGATCGTCATCCCGCCAATGTAAACAGGCCCAGTAATATCAACCTTGTCCCAGTTGACAGCTACATTCAAACCAGCGTAAATGCCGGGGCGTACTTCAATCCCCGGAATCGAAACATTTTTAACTTGTCCCAGGAGCACGCTCTGAATTGCCCGCCAATAGTCAGGAACTTTGCCGATATCCACCCACTCAAAGTCCATGCTAATCCCGTAAAAAGGCGCGCCTTCTGCTACTAGCTTGGGAAATAACTGCGAACCGATATCGTATTCCTGGCCCGAAGGGATGTATTTGAATATTTCCGGTTCAAAAATATAAATACCAGTGTTAATGTCGGTACTCAGAGCTTCCTCTACAGAAGGTTTTTCTTGGAAATCTTTAATTTTGCCAGACTCGTCTGTTACCACCACTCCGTAACTGGGAACCTCCTCGCGGGGAACCGATTTCATAACAATAGTAGCGATCGCCCCTTTTTCCCGGTGCCACTTCACAGCAGCAGTCAAGTCCAAGTCAATCAAAGCGTCGCCGCACAGCACCACAAAAGTATCGTCAAAAAACGGCGAGAAGTCCTGAATTCGTTTCATGCCACCAGCCGAACCGAGAGCCTCTCCAATCAGTTCTCCCTCCTCAATTCGCCCCTCAAAAGAATAGGCAATTTGTACCCCAAACTTTTGACCGTCGCGAAAGTAGTTTTCAATCACGTCTGCCAGGTGGGAAACATTGACCATAATCTGGTCAAATCCGTGCTGGCGCAGCAATTCAACCAAAAACTCCATCACTGGCTTTTGCAGGATGGGAATCATCGGTTTGGGTATTGTCTGAGTAATAGGACGGACGCGAGTGCCTTTACCGGCCGCCAGAATCATCGCTTTCATTATTAACTTCCTCAACCCTCTTTTAATTGATATCAACTGAACAATACAATTAGATGCTAGCGGTTGCGATCGAATCGATCGAGCACAGCAAAATCCTGACCAGTTTATAGGCGACATCGTACCAGGCTATCAATCATTTATCCCCAATTTACCTAGATTTAAGAAACCAGGAATAGGGAATCACCAAGAACTTCGCACTGCCGCTCTCCGCATTCGGGGCTCAGCAACAGAATGCCATAGAGCGAGATTCTGCCTGGAATCTTAACCGACGCAGTGGCATAGTTATTAGTTTCCCCCCAGAACCTAATACCCTGCAAGCTCAAAGCGCGCGGATTTTGAGGTCTTGGTAAAACTCCTCTTGAAGCAACTCTACTTTAGACTGAGCCGATAGCAGCAACAACGCCCAAAAAATACCCACCCGGTCATGATTTGGCAAGTGAACTTCCCCAGTCGATACCGGAGGTTCTGAATGGACAGGAGAGTGCGAGTCGTTATGATGCCAGAGCTCTAGCAATGTGTCCAAGTCCAGCCAACCCTCGTCAATTTCCGCGCCCCGCTGAGCCAGAAACCGTTCGAGTTCACTAGCAGTTTCTACGAGATTTTCTTGGTGAGCTAGCTCAAAGATAGCTTGGGCCGCTTGCGATCGCATTTTTGAGGTAGGGCGGCGCCGGGGGGTAACTGTCTGCTGCTCCATTGCTGCTTTCATTAGCTGCAACTGCTCAATCAGTTCTGGGAGTGTCACCGGGCGTTTTTGCGGTAGTTGAGCTACACCGCGACGGCGCAATTGCCGTTCTAAATGCTGCGGCAAGTGTCGCCCGCCTGAGTGCTCTGCGTCTTCTACTGCCGGCTCGTCGGCGTCGGGATTCGCGGGGGGTTCGGAGAGGACGATACTTTCTGCTTTGAGCAAAACCAGCATTGAAGCGTACAAAAACGCTTGGCCGGAGTGGGACAAATCGGAGAAATCCTTACTCTGATCAGTATCGCAGGCGTTCGTAAGCTTGCTCAGACATCGATCGAACACTTCAATTACCTTAACGTCCCAAGGATCGATTTCTCCCCGTTCGGCTAGGTCAATTAAAATTGCGATCCCCTCGGAAATCGTTTCTAAGCCATCTTGGTCTCGGGAAACGGCCATTCGATTTTAGATTTTAGATTTTAGATTTTAGATTTTAGATTTTAGATTTTGGCTCTGAGAAAATCAGAGAGCATATCAAATTAATTGGCGGTCATTTCAGCATTTGTGCCCTCACTTGCTGCTATTTCTAAACTTATCGGTTCTGCACTTTCTAACAAAGGTTGTTTGCCTTCTACTTCGGCTTTATAGCGTTCAAGATTTTGTTCTAATTCCTGAATCCGCTGCTGATACTTTTAATCCAGACAATCTCCGACAATCGGCGAAAATCTGAATATAGCATACTCATCAGACAGGTCCCAGAGCATGGTGGTATCCCACAAAGCTTTGAGAAAAATCCCCAAAGCACCATTAAAATCGCGGGGTATTTCATAACCACAATTGGGACATTTAAAACTTTTAGAGCCACCCAATTTTTTGTGAATATGACCGCATTTTGTACAAGTTTTAGAAGTGTATTCTTCAGTCACCCTAACCAATCTCGAACCGTAACGATTACAGAGATGTTCTAAAGTTTGCGAGAATTGATAGAATGCCCAAGTCATCATCGCCCTCGCTGACTTAGAATTAAGTTTGCGACTACCTCTTGCCACCATTTGAGAAGTTTCAAAAGTCGGCAAATAAATGACATCGTAATTTCGAGCCAAGTAACTTGCTACTTGTTTGTGGATTTCAGACCGCAGATTTTTAATCTTCGTCCTCACCCTTTCCATAGCTTGTTTTAATCGATAGCGTAATCGAGAAAACTCGCTACCTTTTGAGCGGCTAAGTTTTGATTGCATCTGATCCAAGTGTTGACACAACCTAGCAATCTTCCCAAAGTCATGTTTCCCAAATTCACTAAAATAATTGCCATCAAATCCGGTCAAGAAACAACGCAGTCCGGGATCGAGTGCGATGGTTTTTCCACCATTTCTCGGCTCCGGGATATCCATCTCTACGGGCATATTCACGAACCAGCGTCCCTTGTTATAGGTAACTTCTACGGCTTTGTCGTACTTAACTAAGCAATAACCTTGTCCAGTCCAGAGGGGCTTTTCCAGGTGTTTGCTAGCATTAGCCATTACATGACCATTCTTGTAATCACCCGGGTCGAACTGAATTGTTTGTTTCTGGGAGCGGATTGACCTGAATCGAGCTAACTTCAGTCCGACTAAAGGATTGGGTTTTGCCTTTTTTCCTTTACCTAATTGAGCGGGCTGCTTGTCAGTCTTCTTCCAAGCTGTATAAGCCTCGAAAAGGGCGTTATCCAAACTGTGTGCTATTCCT
Source organism: Microcoleus sp. T2B6 (assembly GCF_036700475.1). Lineage (NCBI taxonomy): Bacteria > Bacillati > Cyanobacteriota > Cyanophyceae > Oscillatoriales > Microcoleaceae > Microcoleus > Microcoleus sp. T2B6. The sequence continues at coordinate 233,678 of NZ_JAUBOZ010000001.1, forward strand.
AACTCTTTACACCATTCCGGGATTATCTCGTAATCTAGAGTTTTGCAAAAACTCCGAAATGCTTGCTTGCCGGAAGTTTTCCCAACTGGCTGATTAGTCTTTTTATCTACAGTGTAGTAGGTAAACTTTCCCTGGTGTTTATTCAGGTAAGCGATTGCATTATTATACACTTTTCGATTGGCATGAATCCTCAACATCCAGACTTTCTTCGTCTCCCCCTTTGGATAGACTCGGTACGTCAGAGTCTTCAATGATTTGCTTTTTGTACTTTCTGAGTCCG